>JBGMQN010000044.1:2185-6414 GCA_048054495.1 Anaerolineales bacterium | reverse complement strand
GGTGGATATGTCGGCAGCCACGTTGTGCGGCGGCTGGCCGAAGGCGGAGAACAGGCCCGCGCGCTGGTGAGAGACGTACGTCGAGTAGAGCGAGAGGGACGTCTCGAGGGGCTCCCGGTTGAGATCGTTGCAGGGGATGTCACAATCCCGGACAGTCTTGCACCCGCCTTTGCGGGTGTTGAATCCGTAATCCACACCGTTGCCATTGCCATTGAGAAGGGGGGAAGTACCTATGATCAAGTCAACTATCAAGGGACGGTGAACGTCGTGGACGCTTCACGGGCGGCCGGTGTACGTCGCTTCATCAATCTGTCGCAGCTGGGGGCTGATTCTACGCTTCCCTACCGCTTCCTTGCATCGAAAGGGCATGCACAGGAGTATGTGGCGGGTACCAGCCTGGCATGGACCGCCTTCCGCCCGTCCGTGATCTGGGGGGCTGAGGACGAGTTTGCGAATACCTTTGCCAAGCTGGTCCCCTTTTCGCCGCTCATTTATCCCATCGTCGGGGACGAAAGCTCGAGGTTTGAGCCGATCTGGGTCGAAGACACCGTGACCTGCATGCTGAAGGCTCTGCGAGACCCAACCACTTACGGCCGCGAGTATGAGTTGGGAGGACCGGAGATCCTTACGCTGGAAGAGATCGAACGCCGCACGCTTGCCGCGGTGGGTGCCAGCCGCGCCATGGTGCGGATTCCGATGCCGCTTCTGCGGGTTATTGTGGCGTTGATGGAAGCCCTGTTGCCTGCCCCACCGGTCACCAGCAGCTTGCTTGAACTGCTGGCCGTTAGCAATGTGACGCAGGAAAACGCACTTGCACAGTTCGTTGCCAATCCCAAACGATTCACACCCGAAAACACTGCTAATTACATGGCTCGGTTCAGGGCCCGGTCAACCCTCGCACAGTTCTTTGGAAGGTCCTGACCCAATCCCATCACCCACCCCCCTTTGTAGTCCTGCTCCGTATCGTTAGGTGACTGATAGCTTCAGATGCCCGCTGCTAAGGTAAGTGAAAGTTGTTGCCCATACAATGTTGCCAGATAGAAAGGAATGGATATGTTAACTTTGGGTGCTGAGACAGTTGAATCTTCCGGATTGATCCTGGTGGTCGACGATGAGCGCGGCTTTTGCGACGTGGTGACGATGATCCTGGAGAGCCAGGGCTATCGGGTGAACAAGGCCCACCACGCGAACGATGCCTTTGGCATGCTCGATGAAACCATGCCCGATCTGATTCTCACCGACATGATGATGCCGGACATTGACGGCGTCAGCTTGATCAAGCGGCTTAGGGAAACTCCCGCCTGGGCCGACATCCCGGTGATCGTGGTCAGCGCCTACTCGGAGCCCGAGGTTCAGGAGAATGCCTTTGAAGCGGGCGCAGCCGATTTCATAGCGAAGCCCTTCTCGGCCAGCGAACTGCGCTCGACGGTGGGCGCCATCTTTACGAAGAATTGACCCAATGAGTTCTGATGCGCAAGCGATCTCACAGGCGATCACGAGAGCAATTACTCGCTAACAACGATTCGATCTCTGCCCAGCTCTCCCCACAATCGTGGGGAGTTTTGCTTAAGGAACAGACTTGTGCGATGACACGGGCGGCAAGGCAAATGGTTCCGAAACTTGACGCTCCCTGGTGCCCCGCATACAATGCGGCTGGAGAGGGCTGATGAAGACTCGTCGCATCGTTCTTTGGATCGTGGCAATTGGATTCGGTCTAGTCTCCACCGCGGGGACCATCATCATTTTCGGTTCAGATCTGAACCGTTTCTGGACTAACTTTCTCTTCAAAGGGGATCTTCCCTTGCTGCTCTTCATCGGGTACCTCAGCCTGGCCTTCATATGGTTGGACCTGATTCTCAAAACCCAATATCTAAAGAACTGAGCAGCCTCGCGATAACACTCCGGCGACGGATCATCCAATCCGTCGCCTTTTTGATTGCTGCGTAATCTGATGAATTGATAGCTTTTGCCAGCCCCAGTATGTAGGCTGTGATGCTGAGCAGGCCAATGCCTGCTCATGCTGGCCAGGCTCAGCCTGCCCAGCATGGGCAGGTGGTAGCCTCCCACAGTGGTGAACCCGATATGAATTCTGGTGAACAACAATCCGGCTCACGGATCCCTAACTTCTACAATATGGGATTGGAGGAGCGTCAATCCCGCCTTGTCGAGGCCACCGGACAGGCGCTCGACGGGCTAGTGAGTTCTAAGGGTCTGGATCCCTTCCTTGCAGACTCGATGATCGAGAACGTGGTGGGGATCTACGGGCTTCCACTAGGCATCGCCACCAATTTCGTCATCAACAGGAGAGAGGTTCTGGTGCCAATGGCCATTGAAGAGCCCTCGGTCGTGGCAGGAGCCTCGTTCATGGCGAAACTGGTCCGCGAATCTGGGGGCTTCGTGGCGGAGGCGGATCCATCCCATATGATCGGCCAGATCCAGGTGCTGGATCTCGAAGATCCTCAGGCGGCCAAGACGGCGCTTCTCGGGGCGGAAGCACAATTACTCGCGGCCGCAGACGAGGCCGGGCCGATGATAGTCGCCGTTGGAGGCGGGGCGCTTGCCATCGAAGTGAAAATCTTCCCTGAGAGTCCGGCCGGGCCGATGCTGGCCTTCTATTTGATCTATGACACCGTGGACGCTATGGGGGCGAATTCTGTGAACACCGTGCTGGAAGGCATCGCCCCATTGATCGAGGCTCTGACAGGGGGCAGGGCGCATCTCCGCATCCTGTCCAATCTGGCGGACCGGCGGCTCGCTAAGGCGACTTGCAGCCTGACTCCGGACACGTTGGCCTTTGCCGAATTCAAGGGTGAAGACGTGCGAGAGGGTGTGATCGAGGCCTGGGCCTTCGCCGCCGTCGATCCGTACCGCGCTGCAACGCACAACAAGGGGATCATGAACGGCGTGGACGCGGTCGTCATCGCTACGGGCAACGACTGGCGCGCGGTAGAAGCCGGGGCGCATGCCTATGCGGCTCGAGAAGGAAAGTACGAACCGCTGAGTCGCTGGTGGGTGGATGAGTCTGGTGCGCTGCAGGGTGAGCTGGAATTGCCCCTCGCCCTGGGAACCATCGGCGGTGCAACCGGCGTCCACCCCGGAGCACGCGACGCGCTGGCCTTGATGGGAGTCGAGAAGGCCCAGGAACTGGCGGAAATCGTCGTGTCAGTAGGCTTGGCCCAGAACCTGGCCGCGCTCCGTGCTCTAGCGACGGAAGGCATTCAGCGCGGCCATATGGGACTTCATGCCCGTCAGCTGGCTATGGCTGCGGGCGCGCGTGGCGCTGAGATCGACGCTGTGGCTGGCGCCATGATTGAGGAAGACGACATCCTCCTGGAGCGCGCAGAGGAGCTGCTTAAGCAGTTCTCAGACGGGTGACCTATACTTTGAAAGAGTGATGCATGGCAGAAACCAAGATCCTTAAACCGATTCGTGAGGCGGGTTTCGCGGGATACGGCGCCTATATTCCCCAGTACCGGCTGCCCGCCAAGGAAGTGGCCAGGATCTGGACCGACGGGAAGGGAGGCCTTCCCATCAATGAGAAAGCGGTCGCGGGACTGGATGAAGACGTGATCACGATGTCAATCGAGGCCGCCCGCAACGCCCTGGCACGCGCCGATATAGACCCTGGCTCAATCCGAGCGGTTTGGGTGGGTTCCGAGTCGCACCCCTACGCCGTAAAACCAACATCGACGGTTGTAGCAGAAGCCATTGGTGCCACCCCACACACCCAGGCTGCGGACTGGGAGTTTGCCTGTAAGGCGGGGACGGAGGCGATCCAGGCTGCGATCGGATTTGTCGGATCCGGGATGGCCAACTATGCGCTGGCCATTGGCATGGACACCGCACAGGGGCGGCCCGGTGATGCGCTGGAATATACGGCCGGCGCCGGGGGCGCGGCTTTCATCATTGGGCCGGCGGAGGATGCGGTGTGCGTGATCGAAGGATCCTATTCTTACGCGACCGACACCCCCGATTTCTGGCGTCGCGCGAACGAGACCTATCCGGAACATGGAGAACGGTTCACAGGGGAGCCGGCCTACTTCAGCCACATCCAGACCGCGGCCGAATATCTCATGGAGGCGATGGAGACCACGGCTTCTGACTATCGCTTCGCAGTTTTCCATCAACCCAACACCAAATTCCCAGTACGGGTCGCAAAATCCTTGGGATTTGCACAGGAGCAAATTGAAGCAGGATTGCTGGTGCCGGATATTGGGAATACCTACGCC
>JBGMQN010000044.1:0-2085 GCA_048054495.1 Anaerolineales bacterium | reverse complement strand
ACAGGAGCAAATTGAAGCAGGATTGCTGGTGCCGGATATTGGGAATACCTACGCCGGCTCAGCCATGGTTGGTCTGACCTCTATCCTGGATGTCGCCGAGCCGGGCGACCGCATCCTGATGGTCTCCTATGGGTCCGGAGCAGGCTCCGATGCCTTCAGCCTTCGGGCTACGGATGCCTTGCCCGAGCGACGCAAGGCCGCACCCGAGACCCTCAGCTACGTGAAGCGGCGTACGGAGATCGATTATGCCACCTACGCACGGTACCGAGGCAAGCTGGTCCTGAAATGATTGTTATAGCTGGAGTGGGCATGATGCCGGTGGGCGAGCATTGGGATCTGTCCCTTCGCCACCTAGCATTGGAAGCCGTGAGCGCCGCAAGCGCGGATTCCGGCGGGCTGCGGCCCCAGGCGCTCTATGTGGCCAACATGCTCGCGCCCGCGCTTTCGAACCAATCTCACCTTGGGGCTCTCCTGGCGGACTTTGCCGGGTTACGCGGTATTGAGGCCTCGACCATCGAAGCCTCCGGCGCATCGGGAGGCGTGGCGGTGCGCCAAGCCTACCTTGCGCTGGCATCCGGTGCGATCGACGTAGCGCTTGTTCTGGGGGTCGAGAAGGTCACGGACAAGACCAGCGGTCAGGTTCAAGCCGCCCTCGCCACCGCTACTGATTCGGAGTATGAGGCCGTGCAGGGAGTCACGCCGAGCACGCAGGCCGCTCTCATAATGCAGCGCTACCTGTACGAGCACGGGGCACCGAAGGATTCAATGGCGGGCTTCAGCCTGACCGCCCACCAAAACGCGGTAACCAATCCGAATGCGATGTTTCGCAAGGCAATCCGGCGCGAGCAATATGCCAAGGCGCCTATCGTCAGTGAGCCGCTCAACACCTTTGACGTTGCTCCACTGGCGGACGGTGCGGCTGCTTTGGTCCTGGCGCGTGCCGCATCGTTGCCTGGGGGCCACGACCGACCTTGGGTTGAGATCACAGGCTCTGCGGTAGCCACCTCCGCTTTGGCCGTTCACGATCGGACGGATCCGCTGCACCTGACCGCGGCCAGCCGATCTGCGGAGGCGGCGTTGATGCAAGCGGATTTGTCTCTGGAAGATATCAGGCTATTTGAATTGCACGACTCTTTCTCGATTTTCGCTGCGCTTTCGCTCGAGGCGGCCGGTTTTGCGGCGCGCGGAGCGGGTTGGAAGCTCGCCCAGAACGGCGTTATCTCGCTGGCCGGCAGGATTCCGATCGCGACCTTTGGTGGTTCGAAGGCACGTGGGGATCCAGGGGCGGCCACGGGGATCTATCAGCTGGCAGAGGCCACCCTACAGCTGCAGGGCAGAGCGAACGAGAATCAGGTGACCGACGCATCCATAGCCATGACGCAGTGTCTGGGCGGATCCGGCGCCACCGCCGCTACGCACATCCTGCGGCGAGCGGAATAGAGTTTGTATCTCGCAGCTGCAGCCATGACCCAGGGCCAGGCGGCTCCGGCACCACCGCATGCACTCATAACCTCCTGCGATTGAATTGGCATTCGGCTATGCGCAGTAAGCGATGGAAAGCTCAAGCGCCCAGGGTCTTACAGTATTATTGAAACCACAATCAGAGGGAAGATAGGGTTTGCAACACTCTTGATAGTTTCTGAGAGCGCTAAGTGAATAGATTCGCTGGCATGGAGACATCCCAGCATTGGAGACTCAAGCAACAGCGGTACGCGCTCGTCGGCGAGGTCTGTCCGCACTGTACTTCCAAGATCTTTCCACCCCGCGACCTCTGTCCCGACTGCGGCGAGGACGCGCGTGACCTGTACCAGTTCAGCGGTCGAGGCGAGGTCTATTCCCACACGACCGTCTATCAAGCCCCATCCGGACATACAGAAAATGCCCCTTATCCGGTGGCTATTGTGCGACTGGAGGAGGGTCCGCTCGTGACGGCGCAGCTCACCGACATTGGGGACCAGCCGGTTGAAATTGGAACTCAGGTGGAGATGGTCACTCGCAAATTGGGCGCGGACGGCGAGCGCGGCATGCTCGTCTACGGCTATAAATTCCGGCCCACTCTAGCGGAACGGTGACAACCAACCGCAA
>JBGMQN010000129.1:0-6451 GCA_048054495.1 Anaerolineales bacterium | reverse complement strand
CTACCGGCCTGGTGCTGCACCAGGCGTGCTTCGGGATCACGAGAATAGCCCGTGTAGTACGTTCCGTCTGAGCACTCCAGGATATAGACCCAGGCCTTTTTCACGCGAATGCCAATCCCCGTCAATTCCCGCGTCGAATGGCTCGATGCCACAAACTACGCTAATTCTCGCGTCAAACGGTCCGATGGCACAAACCGCGCAATGGAGCTTTGGCAATAGCTGCCGGTGCTAAGGGCTCAGATGGGGAGCGTCAGCGACTCCAAATCGCGTGGGTAGTAGGTGAGCACGTCAATGCCGTCCTCGGTCATAACCACCGTGTCGGAATGGCGGAAGCCACCCAGTTCCGGCACGTAGAGCCCGGGCTCAATGGTAAAGACCATTCCAGGCCGCAATTCGGTGTGATCGCCTGAGTCAAGGAAGGGAGCCTCATGGTAGCGGATACCGATCGCGTGGCCTGAGTGGTGCTTCCAATACGGCATCAGATCATGTTTCTCGAAGTAGCCGCGGACGGCGTTGTCGACATCCGAGCATTTCGCACCTGGAGCCAGCGTTTCGAATGCCGTATCTTGCAGCGCAACCATGTGATCGAAGAAGCGCTTTTGTTCATCCGTCGGCTCGCCGATGATCATCGTGCGCTCAAGCTCCGAGTTGTAACCCCACACCGGCGCTCCGGCGCCTGTCACCAGTACATCGCCCGGTTGGAAGGTAATGTTGGCCGCCAGAGCATGCGGAATGGCCGCATTGCGTCCGATCTGGCCACGATAGATGGCATGCGCTCCGCTCGAAAATGCATCGTTGGACCGATAGATCGGGCCAATGGCGTCCAGCAGCGCAAGATGAGCTTCATCGCTCGCCTGCTGGCTCACTTCGGTTTCGGTGGCGCCTACCATGGTGTAACGCTGAAGCAGCTGGTGCGCGAGATTTCCCCACCGGACGCTCTCTCGAATCAGGCGCAGCTCCGCCTCCGACTTGATCATCATCCGGTCTTCGATGAAGGATCGGACAGGGCGGATCTCGGCTCCGGTTAGCTCCGTAAGACTCGGACCCCGATAGCCGAACACCCAGGGATAACCATCTTGGTCCGCGCCGATGCGCTCTTTGATCCCCAATTCCTGCATGGCGCTCTTCAGCACCTGAGTAGGATGGGGATCGTCCGGGTATTCCGGATAGTGATCGACGGTATCAACGACCGCGTTGGCTTGCGCGTGCTCGAGCTCCAGCCGGGGGACGAAGAGACGCCGCTCCCCCTCCGCGTTCATCACAAAGGCCATCGGTCGCTCCGTCGGCACGAAGGCGAAGCCGCTGCAATAGAGGACATAGTCCTGGTCGAAGAGCACCACGCCGCTCAGGCTTTCCGTCTTCATGAACTCAAGGAGCTCTTGGCACCGGGTACGGTGTTCTTCATCCGTGATCTGAATTGAAGCTTCTCGTATGGGCATTGCCTGGCGTTCCTTTCGTTTGTTCCGCTGATCCGCATGGAATTCTAGCTCAGGAATGCCGGGCACTGCCGAACACGTATAATCAATCTGAGAGGCCGATGCTGCTAGGCCGACTTCCGCATCGACTCAAGGACACTCTTTTGGCTGACGCAAATCCCCAGGCCGAGATTCCGCATGTCATTCGTATCCTCGTGGCCGACGATCATCCCGCTGTCCGGGACGGATTGGTCGCCATGCTGAGCGCCCAGCCCGATTTCAGAGTCGTGGGGCAGGCCTCGACCGGGAGCGAAATGATCACGAACACCGAGATCGCCCGACCGGATATGGTGCTGCTAGACCTGGAGATGCCGGAGCTCGACGGGGTCGAGGCGTTGAGGCAAGTCACAACGGAGCACCCGGGAGTGAAGCTCCTTGTCTTCGCGGCGTATGACGACGACGAGCTTATGGTAGCTACGGTGCAAGCCGGCGCGCAGGGCTATTTGTTGAAGGGTTCACCACGGGATGAAGTATTCAAGGCCATTCGAGTTATCAGTCAGGGTGGCTCGCACCTGCAACCTGAGGCCGCTTCCAAGCTGATGCGCCGCGCAAGCAGCGAAGCTCAACAACCGATCTGGAGCCGGCTCACCGCCCGCGAGCTGGAAGTCTTGGAGCTTCTGGCGAAGGGGATGACCAATAAGGAAATAGCGGCCGAACTGGTGATCACCGTGCGCACCGTGAAGTTCCACGTGAGTTCGATCTTGCGTAAGCTGGAGGCCGGCAACCGGACCGAAGCGGTGCGGACCGCCGCCGAGCGCGGCGTCATCGATCTACAGCGGGACCGATAGGATCTGCCTGATCTATAGGCCGAGGCGGCCTGGGCATTCCAGGCCGCTTTCTAATTCTGGGACCGATAATCCTATCCCCTGTACCTTGAACCTTAGGATCCCCCATCCCGAGGCACCAGTCATTATCTGCTCTCTGGAATGATGCGCGGCTGGGCTCTATTTCGTTCCGCGACCACCCTCATCGAAAGTCTCGCCTCGAGCGTCGGGAAGTTACCCGCTGAGGAATTGGTTCACCACAAGCTGCACATCGAGCACGTCCACAGCGCTGTCTCCGTTGACGTCGGAGCGCCCCACGATCCCCGGATCTGTTTCGGTCCCCAGGAAAACATTAACCGAGAGCTGAACGTCTAGCACGTCCACGCGGCCATCAAGGTTGAGATCTACCGGCATTGGCACATTGGTTGAAGTAAGTGACGGAGTCGAGGTCGATGGCGGAGTTGTGATATTGGTCGGTGCGGGCGGTGCGTCTGTCATCGTAGCTGCCGGTGTAGCGGTTGGGGGAACTGCAGTCACAGTGGGTGAGGGTGGAAGATCGGTTGGCGTGGCACTCGCGTTTGGTGTGGCGGTAGATGTCGACGTCGGGGTCGGCCCCAGGGTGACGCAGTTGGCGCTGCCCGCATCGGTGAAGGTCTGCCCCGCGATCGGAACGAACTCCCAATCGTAGCTGGTAAGACGAAGAGTCAGCTTCAGTACTCCCCAGGTAGTGTTATCGTGCACCTCACTATTGGGCTTGATGCTGGGGAAGGAGTATAGGCTCGCTCCGCCCGTACCCACGACAAACTCGCGGATACCTCGAGTCGGCTCGGATTGTCCGGTGGGGCTCTGAGGCGCAAACCGCTCGTATGTATGGTCGTGCCCATTCAACACTACGTCGGCCCCATAATCGTATAGGGCTTGCCAGATCGCCTGTAAGCTAGTGTCATTGCCGTGACTACCCGAGCTGAAGCGCGGCTTGTGCCAATAGGCCAATGTACAACTGTTTGGATTGGCGGCCAGGTCAGCCCTCAACCACTGCTCCTGCTCCGACCCCGCGCCCAGGGCGATCTCGCTGTTGAGGGCGATGATGTGCCACGCCCCTAAGTCGTAGGAATAGTAGCCCTTGCAGTTGCTAGTGCAGTTAGGTTCCAGCGGCGAGGCCGCGGCACCAAAGTAGGTGTAGTAACCTGCCGCGCCGGCCGTATAGTAGGCGTGGTTACCTGGCGAAGGACGCGTGCGAGCCTTGTGGCGGCCCCAAGTCGACGCATAGCAGTTGTTGAATTGGCTCGGCGAACCGCTCGGATAGACGTTGTCGCCCATCGTGATCACGGTCCCAGGAATGACGTCGAGAAGCTGTGCGGTCGATTCGTCCCGATCATAACTGCAGCTGGCGATGTCACTCGCCCCTACCAATATGGTCTCAGATACTTGTGCCTGAGCCGTCTCATGCGATAGAAGGCTTCCCACCGCCAGCCCACCAAGAACCGCCACAGGCATTAAAAGCAAAGCCTTCGCCACCGGCTTTCTGGTCACAGACAAAATTCCGCCACTCCCTCCGTACTGGCAAGCGGTAGATTGCTGGAAAGTATTGGATCCGAATTCGCAGTGGAGAACCGGATCGTTGGCGGCAGCCCGGCAGCCGCCACGGCTGGTCCGGGGCCGGCTCTTACGATGAGGGAGAGCAGGCGACGCGCGCGATTCATGGAGGTGGCTACCCAATACGAGCCCGGCCGCCGCGGCGTCCGGACCCCATACTAGATTACGATTGGTGATGGAAAAGATGCGATAGGGGAAATGGGCTAGGAAGGAGGGCTTTATGGAGGCGAGAAAGGAGACTGCAAGTTGATTCTTCTAGAAAACTGGTGGTTATTCGACTAGGGAGCCTTCTCATTCCGATCCTCTGCCAGCTCTCGGGTCCGGTCTAGACCCTCCGTGAGGATCGCGTTCACCTCATCCGCCATGGCGCGATAGTTCACGATATCGGTGCCGATGGGGTCGTGGACATCCCCCGTTCCACCACTCATTTCTTTCAATAAGTAGACCCGATCTGCAAACTCGGGATAGGCATTACGCATCATCTTGCGATGCCGCTCCTCCATTACGAGCACCAGGGAGAACGGTTCGACGACATCTCGCGTGGCCAGCTTAGAGCGATGGGAACTCAGATCCAATCCGCGTTCCGTAGCCACGATCTGGGAGTTATTCGTGGCCCGCTCCCCGTCAAAGGCGGACACACCCGCCGAATCGATCCACCAATCCTCAGCCTCTCCTTCGTTACGAATAATCTCACCAAAGAGTGCTTCCGCCATCGGGGAGCGACACATGTTGGCCGTGCAGACAAAGAGGACGGAATGCATGCGACTAATAGTTGAGCCATGCCCATGCGCTCACCGCATCTGGGCAACGGCACAAGTTGACCGTGTAGATATACAGGGCGGAGTGCATTCGGGGGCTTATTATGACTGGCATTCCCTTACGTTTTTCGCTGCGGTCCCAGCGCCGATTCGGGTGCTCCGCGAGTGAACCGTGCGGTCGCATGCTAATAGATTAGGCACCACCGCTGGCTGGAAGCTCAAGCATTGCCGCTCGTTGGGAGCTCCGGCATGTTGGGGCCTGAGACATCGAGGTGTTCGGCCAGCGCGGCACGCAACGCAATTCGCTCGTCCCACGGATACTCGGTCTCCCCGAAGCACATCGACTGCTCGTGCCCTTTGCCGCAAGCGATCACCAGGTCGCCCGCCTCGGCCAAGTCGATGGCACGCCGGAGGGCGTCTCCGCGATCGGGGACGCGCCAGAAGGTCTCATTCTCATTGCCGCCCTTGCTTCGTGCCCCCTCCGCCATCTCTTCCAAGATGTCATCCAGCGGTTCTGTGCGCGGGTCCTCAGCGGTCAAGATCGACAGATCGGCCAATTCGGCAGAGATCTCGGCCATCATCCTCCGTTTGGCCCGATCGCGCAGTCCCGCGGACCCAAACACCGAAATCACTCGGCCGTCGGTCAGCGTTCGAGCGGCTGTCAGCGCTTCCTTCAGCGCGTTCGGCGTGTGAGCGAAGTCCACGATAGCCAGGAAATCCTGCCCCAGATCAATTCGCTCCATACGGCCCGGGACTCCCTCAAAGTCGGATATCGCCTCCCTGATGGTGCTCGGATCGATACCGAGCGCATGAACTGCGACCCCAAATGCCGCCAGTACATTGGCGGCGTTGTAGGCCCCAAGCATAGAGGTCGTAACTTCCGTTTCCTTGCCGCCGCTCTCGACGATCATGCGCAACCCTTCGGGGCCTGAATCAAGAGCGCTTCCACGGACATCTGCATGAGCGTCGAAGCCATAGGTGATCTTGCGCACCTTCACAAGCGGGTCCAGGTAGCCGTAGGATTCGTCATCCCTGTTGAGCACCGCCGATTTTTCGGGTGCGCCGGGCTTCGTTGCAGCCTCTGAAAGGCCCGAAATCAACCTGCCCTTCGCCTCACGATAAGCATCATAGGACCCGTGGAAGTCGAGGTGTTCGTGCGTCACGTTGGTCACCACACCCACGTCGAATTCACAAGCCGCCACACGATACTGTGCCAAACCATGCGAAGTGGCTTCCAGGACACAGTGAGTCAGTCCCTCGTCGACCATCCGGCGCAGCAGCGCCTGCAGGTCCATGGGATCCGGGGTCGTTACATGCAGCCCCGTATCGAGGGCCGTGCCGTCGATCTTTGCGCTTACCGAGCTGACCAGCCCTGCGGCCAGCCCTGCTCGTCTCAGGATGTCGAAAAGCATCGCTGCGGTGGTGGTCTTTCCATCGGTGCCGGTGATCCCAATCATCACCAGCTCCCGCGCGGGATATCCATGCCACGCGGCCGCCAGATAGGCGTAGGCAAGGCGCGATTCTTCCGCCTGTAGATAAGGGATTCCCAGGCCAGGGTCGGGCTCCTGGCCCAGCGCCGCCACGGCACCGGCCTGCTCTGCGCTTGCCAAATACTGGTGTCCGTTGTCCGTTGTGCCCTGGATCGCGACGAACAGACCGCCCGGGCGTATCTGACGCGAATCCGAGCTAATGCCCTCCACCTCCAGCGGCGGCAGGCCGTTCCGGATGACACCCGGCACTTCGCTCAGCAGTTCGTTTAGATCCATGAGTGGGTATTGTACAAAACCGGCGGGCGTACTGCCCGCCGGTTCGTTACCCTCAGGAGGAGATTGCCACGCTACGCTCGCAATGACATTGA
>JBGMQN010000010.1:0-6452 GCA_048054495.1 Anaerolineales bacterium | reverse complement strand
GGATGTAGATCACAGAAATGGCGACGGCTACATTGAAGATTCCCGGACCCAGCATTACCGCCATGATGATCGCCAGCAGCAGGCCGGGGAACGAATAGATGCTGTCCATCGTCAGCGAAAGGACCCGATCGATGCGCCCCCCTGCGAAGCCGGAAAACAGCCCGAGACTAATGCCGGCGACTGAGGCCAGCAGGGCAGATGAGATCGCCACTCCCAGCACGGTGCGAGCGCCCCAGGTCAGTCGGCTGGTGATGTCGCGGCCCAGGTTGTCGGTACCAAGCAGATATCTCCGACCCAGTTCTTGTGTTACGACCTCGAATCCTGAGCCTGCGGTAGCGAGCTCTTCCGCCACATCCTGGTCGAGGAAGATCAAGTCCACTTCCCCGCCCGCGAGCCCATCGAGCAGCGCTTCCCGATTCTGATACCGCACGGAATCGAGCTCTGATTCTTTGGCGAGATTGGAGCCATTCTTGTTCCGCTGCACGCCGACGGTCTGCCCTGAGAGATCTGCGCCAGGCGCCACCGGAGATTCACCCGATCGAGCTACCAGCGTCTGCAGGCCACCACCGGGGGGAGTAAACGGAGCGCCGACAAACTCGTTCGGATCATGGGGGGCGATGACTGGTGCGAGCAGCGTTGCCGCGGTAATGACCACCAGGATTGTTCCCCCTATGACAGTGATGTACCACTCGGTGCCGTACCACTTACGGCCGCGCAGGATCCTACGCACTAAGCCGACGTCGGCGGTTAGCTCACGAATGGAGAGCGGGACTGCGTCGGGGGTGGTGGTTGCCACGTCTAGTATCGAATCCTTGGGTCGATGAAGCCGTAGGCGATATCCACGATGAGACTGGCTCCCATCACCAGCAGCGCGAAGAAGACGATGCTGCCCTGGACGGTTGCAAAGTCTCGATCGTAGATGCGATCGACTATCAGCCGGCCCATGCCAGGCCAAGAGAAGGTAGTCTCGGTGAGGATGGCTCCTGAGAGCAGCAGTGCGAATTGGAGGCCCAATAGAGTAACGATTGGAATGAAGGCATTTCTGAGTCCATGCCTATATGCCAGCGTCCGCTCCCGAAGCCCTCGCGCCCTTCCGGCGGTGATGTAGTCTTCTTCAAGGACGTCGACCATGTTGGCACGCGTCAGACGTATGAAGATCGCGCCGAGGATAAGCCCCAGCGTGAGGGAGGGGAGGATCAAATGCCGGAGTGCGTCCACCAAGAGATCCCAATCCCTCATGATGATGGCGTCGATGGTGTAGAGGCCCGTGATGGTGTAGGCTGGAGTGTTGCCCGGATCGAGCCGGCCGGAGACCGGCAGCCATCCAAGGCCGGCCCCAAATATCATCTGAAACATCAGTCCCAGCCAGAAAATAGGGATCGAATACAGAATGATGCTTGAGACTCGGATGCCATAGTCCGTCCCAGATTTCCTGTTTTTCGCCGCATAGGCACCGAATCCGATACCGATTGTGGCGGTTATCAGCATGCTGAACATTGCCAGCTCTACGGTGGCTGGGAAGAATGTTTTGATCTCTTCCACAACCGGCCGGTTGCGGGTCATCGATTCGCCAAAATCCAGCGTCAGCACGCCGGCAATAAAATCGAAGTACTGAACATACAGCGGCCGATCGATACCTACAGCCGCTCGGAAGGCCGCCAACGTTTCCTCTGAGGCGCCCTCCCGCAAGATGGCCAGGGCCGGGTCGCCCGGCAGCACACGCAGGACGATGAAAACCAGCGAAACCAAGATCAGCACCATGGGAAGGGTGAGCCCGATCCGTACTAGGATGTATCGCTGCAAGCCACGAGACATTAATTAATCCCCTGCAAATTAGAAGCAAGCCAACGTTGAACGGTTGCCTAATTGTAAGAGGCCCGAACAGCTACGTTCGGGCCTCTCATGCGCGTGCGAGTCCCGCAGAGCCTCAGTTACTGAAGGCGGCTGGCCCCGTCTTGCGCCCCTACTTCTCGATCAGGAAGTAGTGGAGTAGCGCGATCGGGTCGAGCACTACACCCGACACGTCATCGGCATAGGCGACAAGAAGCTTACCCTGTCCCAATGGCACAAACGGACTTTCCGTGACCCAAAGGTCTTGGACATCTTCCAGGATCTTGATCCGGGCGGCCTGGTCCAGTTCGGCGGCCTGTGCCTCCAGCAACGCGTCCATCTCCGGATTGTTGTAATTCGATCCAGACCACGAGGCTGGTGAGTGTGCAAACACATTCGTGTAGTTATCCGGATCCATATAGTCCGGATACCAACCGAGCAGGGATACCGGAAGTTCTCCGGCGCGGCCCATGTCACGATACTCGGCCCATTCCGTGAATTGCAGGTTCACCTCAACCACGCCGCTGGATTCCCACTGATCTTTGATGACTGCCGCCACGTCGGGCTCAGTATCGCCGTAGTGGGTAGGGCTATACCAAAGATCCAAAACCAGTGGATTGTCCTCGGTGAATCCGGCCCCGGCCAGGAGCGCCTTGCCGGCTTCCACGTCTTCGGTTCCTTCATAGGTTGGCTTGTAGCCCAGGAATCCAGGCGGCACCATTGAGTTAAGCGGTACCTTGACTCCCTGCCAGCCCAGATCGGCCAGCTGCTCACGATCCAGGAGCTGCGCCAGGCCAAATCGGACGTTTGGATCATCATACGGTGGCGTCGTCGAGTTGTAGACGATGTAGCGGATTTCCGTGCCGCCCGCCGTCTCGGTTGTGATTCCCGCGGCGCTCTGCAAAGCTTCGAAGTCCGACGGTGATGGGCTCTTCCAAGCCACGTCGATCTCACCGTTCTGCAGAGCAAGGGTCATGGTAGGTGAATCAGCGAAGTAGCGGACGATAACCCGATCCATCTTCGGTGCCTCGCCATAATACGTTTCGTTGGCAACAAACACGGTCTCTTCACTCTCGGTGAAGCTCTCGATCGTGTAGGGTCCGATGCCACAGGCCGTATTGTTCGTATTCTGTTCGGTCGCCGTCCACTGAGCTGGGTTGAGGATCTTCCACGGGTTAGTGGCCACCAGCTGCGGCGCGAAGGGGAATGGATCTGTGAAGGTGACCTTAACCGTTAGGTCGTCGATCTTCTCCACTCCGGTCGTATAGGCGGTGTAGAGGAAGCCTGCGTTCTCATCATTGTCGACCGGCGCGATCCTCTCGAGTGAGAACACCACAGCGTCGGCGTTAAACGGGTCACCGTTGGGGAACGTCACGCCTTCGCGTAGTTTGAAAGTGTACTCCGTTCCATCCGCGCTCACGTCGTAGCTCTCAGCCAGCGCAAGCTCAACTTCGCCCGCACTTCCCGGCTCGATATTAAGCAATCCGTCAGCACATTGGTGGAAAAGCTCCCAGTCGTGGAAGCTGTATACCCATGCGGATTCGAAGCTCGACCAGCTATCGGTCGTGCCAATGACGAGCGGCTCAGCCTCCGCAGTAGGCTCGGCGGCCGTTTGACATGCTGCGAGCGCAATTGAGGCCAGGACAAGCAACCCCACTGCATATAGTAGGTTTCGACGTTTCACTCTGTACTCCTCCTTCGATAATCGGTCGATGGTCGATACACTAAGCTCAGTAGTATCTTTGTTCTCCATTTACCTCCCCCCCTCACCTCCCTCACCGATCGATGGGGTCGTTCGCCTAATATGCAAACAGGCCTTAAGGCCCAGGCATTAACTCTTAATCCGATTTCAAAGGGGGCTTCAGCATTAAAGTGGTATCGAATTGTATCTGGTAGACACGTGACCGTCAACGACCGCGTCCTTTGCTCGGCTCATGCGGGATAGCGTGAGTAGAGTATGCTGTAAATTGCGTGGAAAAAGTGAACTCCCTACTGAGAATCCGTGACCTGGTGGTCGAGTATGAGAACAAGCGCGCGCGAGTTCGTGCCCTCAATGGCGCCGAGTTATCAGTGCGGTCGGGCGAAATATATGGGTTGGTCGGTGAATCGGGAAGCGGAAAGACCACGCTGGCGCTTGCCATCCTGGATTTGATCGAACCGCCGGGGAAGATCTTGAGCGGTGAGGTGATCTTCGAGGGCGCACCTCTGCTTACGATCCCAGAGGACCAGCTCGACCGGGTGCGAGGCGGCCGGATCGGGATCGTGTTCCAAAACGCCGCCTCGAGTCTGAATCCCACGTTCACCATCGGGTATCAAGTAGCGGAGGTTCTGCAAGTCCACCTTGATCTGCCCAGGGCGCAGGCGAAACTCGAGGCGGAGACCTGGCTGGAGCGAGTTGGGCTTCCGGGATTGGCTGGATCGTATCCACATCAGCTGTCGGGGGGCCAGGCTCAACGCGCAATGATCGCCATTGCGCTTGCACCGGGACCGAAATTGCTAGTGGCCGATGAGCCCACCTCTGCGCTGGATGTGACGCTGCAATCTCAAATCCTGGAGCTTATTCGGGGGCTGACGGCCGAGCAGGGCACCTCTGTGATGCTAATCACCCACGATCTTGGCGTAATCGCCAGCATGGCGGAGCGCGTCGGCGTGATGTATGAAGGCCGGGTGGTCGAGGAGGCGCCTGTCCGTCAGCTCTTTGCCCGGCCCGCGCACCCATTCACACAGCAGCTCATTGCTTCGATCAATATGACCGGCCGTGACAAAGGCAACCGCGCTAGCTGAGTGCGTTCCACAGCCAGATCGTCAGCACCGCGCCTGCGGCCGAGGCTGCGAAGTTGACCAGGTCGTTGCCCATCCAAGGCCAGCCGCTTTGGAGCACTGTGGCAGTCCCGCAGGTGTGCGTGGGATGTCGCTCCGTAACGTGATCACAATTCGGGCACACATACTGCGCCTGCACGGTGGCGCCCAGCAAGCTGTCCAGAAGGCTTGCCAGCAAGCCCCCCACGCCTGCCACGTAAAGCAGCGCGATGCTTCCCACAAGCGGCGAGGCCACCAGTCCGATCAGCAGGGCGCCCGCGAGCGCGGCAAGACTTCCAGGTAGGCTGATTGCCCCAGAGGTCCCTGCCTTGACCGGTCGTAGATTGGTGATCATTCGGGGCCGAGTGTGCGCAAGCACCCCCACTTCCGTGGCCCATGTGTCGGCGTTCGAAGCTGCCAGCGCCCCTGCCATACCCACTAACCAAAACTCCTGATGTGTGAGTCCGTAGCCCGCGGCCAGCAAAGCCGGCACGGCGCCGTTGGCCAGGACCTGCCATTCGTCCCGCCTGCCGCCCTTGGCGGACCGGGCAGCGAGGGACTGCTTGCGTTCTGAGCCCTGCCTGCTGAGCAGACTCGACGAGATGAAGAAGGTGAGCAGGAGAATGGCCGGCGCCCATCCCCCGACTCCGAAGGTAAGCGTGCCCACGGCAGCCGCGGCAATCGCTCCACCGGTTGTGAGCAACGATGCCCGACGGGCTCCAAGGGCGACAATCACTCCCAGGACCAGACCCAGCGCCAGCTGAGTCAAGAGATCCAGGCTCAAGCCGAAAGGAGCTGCCACGTCGCTCCGGCTAATAAGGCTCCGGCTGCAATCGCCGCACTCCACAGTGCATATGCCACCAGGCGATCATCCTCGTTGCCAAAAAACCAGGCGCCCAAGACCAAGTCTGCTATCCAAATCAGCCCGCCGATCATCGGGAGCAGCAGCAGCCTGCCTGGGGGCGCCAGCGGAGTTGGCTGTCCGGTTGGCCCGAATCCGAAGGGCACCAGAGCTGGGAGCGAAGGAGCCATGATGACCAGGGCCCCCAGCAACAGGAGCGGGATCAGGAGACCGGTCAGTATCAAGCCGCGGGCCAAGCGATCTCTCCAGACTCGCGTTACCAGGAAGTCCGCTCGCACCGATCTCTCGGGAATGGCCTCCAGGGAACCCATTCGGGTGGCGCTCAGAATAGCACTCTGGAACGCGTCCGCATCTGGCGGGGATATTGCCAGCGCACGCTCGGTCGTCGTGCGGATGACGAGCATCAGGCCGGAGGTCGAGAAGAAATCGACCGCGCCTCCCGACTCGGTTCTCGCCCTTCCAACCATACAGCCGGGCCACCAGAATCCGAAACTCGGTCTGCGCGGCTCGACTTCCCCGCTTCCGGAGAGCTCTCCTGTATGCAGCCGTTCCCGAGGGGGGCCCACTTCAGAGATCATGCCCAGCGGAATCTGCTCATAGGACATGCCCCACCGGATGTACAGGCCGTCGCGATCGACCCAGTATCTCGCTGTTACGAGACCATAAAGCCGATTGAGCACCAATAGGGCCAGAGGCATCGCCAGCAGGAGCAGGCCGAGCCAAGCCAGGCTTATCGGAGAGATCAACCGCTGGCCCAATTGGGCAATGCTGAGTGCAATGCCGGCCATCAGGATGGAGAGCCACAGCAATCCCAGAGCAAATCCGAGCGTTCGGCGAGGAGTGAATATCACTTGCTGTTTGCCATCGGCGCGAGCCTATGCTTGGCTGGAGCCTATAATTGGCTCCAGCCAAGCATAACCCGATCGAGCGGGGTCATCCGCTCTATCTTGTGAATCAGCAG
>JBGMQN010000040.1:3960-6540 GCA_048054495.1 Anaerolineales bacterium | reverse complement strand
AGGAGAAGCTCTGTGACGACGGGGTAATGGTCTGATCCACTCCAGTAATGAACGGCGGAGCGAGCCCATAAAGTATCCGGCGAAGACAGTATGTAATCCAATCGATATCTCGATCCGCTTCCCCAGCTTTGGTAGGTATATTCATCATCAGAAATTTCTTCCAATGCCGTATAGTCATCACCATAGCCTAAGGTAGCTATCAAATAGCGCATCGCAGCGTTTTTTGGCAGCATATTGAAATCTCCTGCAATGATGACGGGATCCTCGGGATGGGCTCTGTCTTCAATCTTCTTTCCGAGCAATACAACGCTACGCTCTCGAGAGTGCTGTCCACTCGGCTCACTCTCAAGATGCAGATTGAAGAAGTAGAATGACTTGCCCGTATTGGTTTCCACAAGTCGCACCCATGAAGAAATCCGCTTAACTTTTGGATTCCCCCATTCACTCCCTCCTATGGAGGGCGTGTCAGGTGTATTTGAGAACCAAAATGTGCCCTCAGCGTCTATATTGAAGCGGTCCTTCAGGTAAAAGATGGCCGCATGCTCCCCAGCTGATTTTCCATCATCTCGGCCAACTCCATACCAGCCGTATTCGGGTAATTGGCTCTGGATGTAGTCTATTTGAGTCCGAAGATCTTCCTGCAATCCGAATACATCGGGCGAAACCCTGCTGATGTTTTCGACAACCAGATCTCGGCGGTTATTCCACCTGCGCTCGGCTGGATCGTCATGACGCTTTCGGAATATGTTGTAGGTCATTACCACCAATTCGATTGAGTTTTCGTCCTCTGCGCCCAAACTTCCTCTTATGGACCAGAGAGTTTCACACGAAGCGAGCCAGAGCAATGCTACAAGCGATAGGGTTCTCCAAAGATTCCGGGCATGGATTTGCTTTGAATGCATAGTGCCCTCAGATCAGTCGCGGAGTTTTAGAAAAAATTAGCGGATCGGGATCGATGATGTCAAGCTAATAATACGCCCCTGGATAGCTCCTCGGTGTCGCTTCTCTTTCTGGAGCCCCTCACGAGAGGCGAGCCTGGGTATCCAACCCACGCCTGAGGGTCCTGGAGACCCTTGCCGAAAGAAGCGGTCGAGTTGAAAATAAGGCGCCCGCGAGGGTGCCTCTTGATTATGAAGCAGTTCGCAAGAGCCTTGGCGCGGAAACCAGTGACTAAACCATCCGGTAATCTTCTTCACAACCTGCTCTTTTTCGGTCGACTGCTGCGGGCCATGGGGCTGGACGTCCAGCCGGATGGTGTCAGCAACCTCGTAAAGGCAACGAAATGGATCTCGATTGATCGAAGGCAGGATTTCTATTACGCGGCCCGAGGCCTGCTTGTTCGAAGACAGCAGGACCTCCTGGCCTTCGACAGAGCGTTCGAACGGTTCTGGCGAGCGGATGCAAGCTGGAAACTGCATACAGAGTCCGAACCCCCTGGCCGGCCTGCGCCTGCCGCGCAATCACAGGTGGCCGCCAGCCTGCCCTGTGCCAGGATGGTACGGCCGCAAGGCAGCGCAGGCGAACGCCCGGCGACAATCGAATTAGGTCCCCATACGCCTGAACCACGGGGGGCCGAGTCGACTGCTGTGGCCCCCAGGGTTCGCTACAGTCCAGCGGAAGTACTGCGCAACAAGGATTTCGCGCAGCTTGACACCGATGAGCTTGAAGCGGTCAAGCCGCTGCTCGTCGAGCTGGCCTGGAGACTGGGCAGCCGCCGGACGCGGCGGTGGCGGCGCGGGCGCGGCCACGAGATCGACGTCAGACAACTGTTGCGTCAGAGTCTGAGGTATGGGGGGGAACCGCTGCAGCTGCCCCAACGCTCGCGCAGATCGAAGCCGCGCCGGCTGGTGGTGATCGCCGACATCAGCGGTTCTATGGAGAGATATTCCTCGCTCCTGCTGCACTTCATCTTTGGGTTATCTGAGAGCCTGGGGCAAAGGACCGAAGCGTTTGTCTTCGGTACCCGTCTCACCCGAATTTCTCGTCAGATGCGTGGGCATGACGTCGGACGTACGCTGGGCGAGGTCGCGCGGCGGGTGCCGGACTGGTCAGGGGGTACAAGAATCGGTCAAGCGCTTAAGACCTTCAACTTCTCTTGGGCACGCCGGGTACTGGCACGCGGGGCAGTTATGCTGTTGGTCAGTGACGGATGGGATCGCGGCGATGTGGGATTGCTCCGAGTGGAGATGGCTCGATTGCAGCGGAGCAGCTACCGGTTGATTTGGCTGAACCCGTTGCTCGGATCAGCGGACTACGAACCGCGCACACGCGGCATGCAGGCCGCGCTGCCGTTCGTGGACGACTTTCTGCCCATTCACAATTTATCGAGCGTAGAGGATCTCGCAATGAGGTTGGAAACCCTGGAAGAGCGTCGGCCGGTTCGCAAGCAGCAGCCTGCATCAATCCTTCAGAGGCTGATTTGAGATTCCCGCAGGACCTCCTCGAGAGAATGCTCCAACCAATGCTGGCTACCTAAGGTATCCTTCCCGGTGGAGGGAATGGGCTAATCCTTCAACCCGAATATCGAAATCATGAGCAAGCAGAGCGTCGCTACAAGGCCCCAAGATCGAGATCACCGGT
>JBGMQN010000040.1:0-3860 GCA_048054495.1 Anaerolineales bacterium | reverse complement strand
GAGCCGCGGGGAACGACCTCACCCTGGGCCCGACCTAAATTGCGTTCAGGATCGAGCTCTTGAACATCCGACTCCATTTATCAGGCAGACTGACGAGCATCTCTCGGCCTCCGAGGAAAACGACCCAAATTGAGCTCACGCGTTAGGCCAACCCTTTCCCACAAGGTTACAGAATACGCCGCACTCGGAACACCTGGCTTGCTTCTCACGATCGACGACGGTGGCTTCCCTCATAGCTCCTTCACCTGGGTCGTGGCAATATCTCCGGAACATCTGCGCTTCGGCGCGGATCACGAAGGTACGACGCTGGCCAATATCGAGCGATCAGGCCTGGCGTCGGTGCAGATCATTGTGGATGAAGGTCAGCCCTACCTGATCAAGGGAAACGTAACTATGGCGAGCTTACTCATTCATTCTGCGCCATTCGAAGTCGCGCTCATGGAGATGGAGATCTTGGAAGTCCGAGATCAGTCGTGGATCGGGGTTAGCGTGCGGCCGTTCGACTACGAATGGGCACCTGAGAAACGCGAGAAGATGCTAGAGGTGGAGCGGGCGATCTACGCCGAGATGCGAGAGTCCTGACTGGGGTTTCAATCGAGAGTATCTTGACCCAAAGCAAGGGAGTGCCGAATGGTAAGCCTGACGGGTGAAAACCTGACCATAGAGCAGGTTGAAGCGGTCGCCAGGTGGGGGGAGGGTGTCGATCGCCTGGATGCGGAGGTCGTCTCGCGGTTGAAAGCGAGTCGATCATGGGTCGATCACGCGCTTGCCGATAACAGGGCGCCGGTCTACGGCGTAACGACCGGCTTTGGACCGCTGGCGCAGGTTCGGATCGCACCGGATCAAACGCGCCAGCTCTCGCGCAACCTGGTGCTTTCTTCAGTGGCGGGGGTTGGACCGCCGCTCGGTAAGGATATCGTTCGGGCCATGATGCTGATCCGGGTGAACACCTTCGCCAAGGGCTTTTCCGGCGTCAGGCTCGAGCTCGCAGATACGCTTCTGGACATGCTCGACAAAGGTGTCACGCCCTATGTCCCCGCCAAGGGCTCGCTCGGTGCGAGCGGAGACCTGGCCCCATTGGCGAGCATCGCCGCCGTGCTATCCAAGGGGGAGCACTCTGCAGATGAGGATTACAGCGGCCAGGCCTGGTACCAGGGTAAGCTGGTCTCGGGCCGGGAGGCCATGGACCGCGCTCGGATCCCACGCCTGGTCCTGGAAGCAAAAGAGGGCCTGGGACTGACCAACGGCACGAACTTCATGGTTGCTGTCGCCGCGTTAGGACTGCGAGATGCCCAGCGACTGCTGCGGCACGCCGAGATCGCGGCCGCCATGACCTTCGAGGCGCTGCTGGGACTGACGGCCGCGCTGGATGTGCGCCTCCAGCAGGCAAACGGCCAGCCCGGCCAGATCCAAACCGCGAATAACTTGCGACGGCTTCTGGCAGGCAGCCAGCTCGTTGACACCATGCCTGAACGAGTGCAAGATGCCTACAGCCTGCGCTGTACGCCGCAAGTGGTCGGGCCGATCCGCGACATGCTGACATTCCTGGAACGGCGCGTGACCGATGCTTTGAACGCTGCTACCGATAATCCGCTCTTATTTGGTGAGGGCGAGGTGGTCTCGGGAGGTAATTTCCACGGCCAGGGCCCCGCACTGTGGCTGGACACGCTGTCGATCTCGATCGCCCAGCTGGGCACGATCTCTGAACGGCGCATTTTCCGCATGACGACCCCTGAGCTGAGTGAGGGCTTGCCGTCCATGCTGGTGGAATCCAGCGGAATAGACAGCGGGCTCATGATGCCGCAGTACACGGCAGCGGCATTGGTTTCCGACAACAAAACCCTGGCCCACCCCGATTCGGTGGATACGATCCCCTCCAGCGGTAACCAGGAGGACCACGTCAGCATGGGCGCAAACGCCGCCCGGCATGCAATGGAAATCCTTGAAAACGTGCGGCAGGTGATCGCCATAGAGCTGCTCACCGCGGCGCAGGCGATCGATCTCCGACCCGATGGCCCGACTCGTATCGGAAAGGGCACATCGGCCGCATACCGAGAGATCCGTGCGCGTGTCTCACGATTGGACCACGACCGGGCCATGAGCCCGGACATGGAAGCCCTGGCACAGTTGATTGCATCCGATACGGTGATAAAGGCCGTAGAGCAGGCGATTGGGGGAGAGCTGTGACACATTCACCGCAGGCTGTGCGCGCACCAAGAGGCACCCAGCTGAGCTGCAAGGGTTGGCAGCAGGAAGCCGCACTGCGCATGCTCATGAACAACCTCGATCCGGAGGTCGCTGAAAAACCCGAGGAGCTCGTGGTCTATGGGGGCAGGGGTCAGGCGGCGCGAGATTGGAATGCGTATGCGGCCATCGTGTCGGCGCTGCAGGCGCTGGAAAACGACGAGACGCTGCTGATCCAGTCCGGCAAGCCGGTGGCCGTTTTTACGACCCACACCGACGCTCCGCGAGTCCTGATCGCAAACTCGAATCTGGTTCCGCACTGGGCCACGCAGGAACACTTCGATGATCTGGCCTCGAAGGGCCTGATGATGTACGGACAGATGACCGCCGGCAGCTGGATCTATATCGGAACGCAGGGCATCCTGCAGGGTACTTATGAGACGCTGGGCTCGCTGGCCAGCCAGCAAGGTTGGGAGAGCCTGAAGGGGAAGTTCGTTCTGACCGCCGGCTTAGGCGGGATGGGTGGCGCGCAACCGCTGGCGGTCACGATGAACGAAGGAGTGGCACTCGTGGTCGAGGTCGATCCGGACCGCGCGCACCGCCGGCTAGAGAGCGGGTATGTGGATCAGGTTGTTGACACTCTAGAAGAGGCCATGTCGATCCTGGAGCAGGCGCGCGATGCAGGCCAGCCATGGTCTGTCGGGCTCATCGGAAACGCGGCCGCAATTTTTCGCGAGCTTGAGATACGGAAAGTGATACCGGACATCGTGACGGATCAGACCCCCGCCCACGATCCGCTTGCGTATATCCCCCATGAGCTGTCCCTCGAGAATGCCGAGCGACTGCGATCCGAGGATCCGCACGAGTATGCACAACGGAGCGCGAATTCGATGGCTCAGCAGGTGAGGGCCATGTTGGCCTTCAAGGAGCGCGGCGCGATCGTCTTCGACTACGGCAACAATCTCAGACAGCGGGCTTTTGACGCCGGCGTGGAGGGTGCCTTTTCCTATCCGGGTTTCGTCCCGGCCTATGTCCGCCCGCTTTTCTGTGAAGGCAAGGGCCCTTTTCGGTGGGTAGCCCTCTCCGGCGATCCTGAAGATATCTACCGGACCGATGAAGCGATAAGAGCCCTCTTCCCGCACGATCAACACCTCCATCGCTGGCTGGAACTGGCGCACGAAAAGGTTCAATTTCAAGGGCTGCCGGCAAGAATCTGTTGGTTGGGCTATGGGGAACGCGCAAGCGCCGGTCTAAGATTCAACGAGATGGTTGCTACTGGCGAACTCCGCGCGCCGATCGTCATCGGTCGCGACCACCTCGACGGCGGCTCGGTGGCCAGCCCGAACCGGGAGACCGAGGACATGAAGGACGGCTCCGATGCGGTATCCGACTGGCCCATACTCAACGCCATGCTGAACGCGGTGGGAGGTGCGACCTGGGTATCGTTCCACCATGGAGGTGGGGTGGGGATTGGATACTCACAACATGCAGGCCAGGTGATCGTGGCGGACGGTACACCGGAAGCCGCCCGCCGACTCGAAAGGGTACTGACCACCGATCCGGGGTTGGCCATCGTGCGACATGCTGACGCCGGATATGAAGAGGCCATTCGCGCGGCCCAAACGCACGGAATCCACATGCCGATGCTCGGCCCCTAAATCGCCGATGCTCGGCCC
>JBGMQN010000123.1:0-6549 GCA_048054495.1 Anaerolineales bacterium | reverse complement strand
TTGTCACCGAGAATCATACAGACCGGCTCTCCTGCGACGAACTCCCTGCCAACGATGAAGGCGTCCGCCAGGCCGCGCGGCTCGTCCTGTGCCGCATAGGAGAAGCTCAATCCCCACTTCTCACCGTCTCCCAGAAGTCGCTGAAATAGGGGCAAGTGCTCCGGTGCGCTGATGACCAGGATATCCCGGATGCCGGCTAGCATCAGCATTGAAAGCGGGTAGTACACCATGGGTTTGTCGTATACCGGCAGGAGCTGCTTGGAGACCCCGATCGTCAACGGATTCAGCCGCGTCCCTTTCCCGCCTGCCAGAATGATCCCTTTCACAGTGCCTCATCCCTCTGAACGTAGTTCTGCATGTACCATTCCTTGAATGTCGGACGCTCACGGATGCTGCGAATCCAATCCGGATTAGCCAGATACCACTCCACCGTTTTGTGCAGTCCGCTCTCGAGAGTCTCGTGCGGCGCCCAGTCCAGCTCGCCTTTGATCTTGGTATTGTCCATGGCATAACGCCGATCATGCCCCAGGCGGTCCGCCACGTACTCAATCAGCGACGCGTGAGGCACATGGGCAGATTCGGGGAGCAGTTCATCGAGCATGCCACATAGGCGGCGGGCGAGATCCAGGTTTGTGGGCTGGGAATCGCCACCCATATTGTACGTTTCGCCCGGCCGCCCTTCTCTCAGCACCTTCCAGATCGCCTCACAATGGTCTTCAACGTACAGCCAATCCCTAATCTGCTGGCCGTCACCGTATATCGGCAGCGGCTTGCCCTCCATGGCATTGAGGATCATGAGCGGGATGAATTTCTCCGGAAATTGATACGGGCCATAGTTGTTTGAGCAGTTCGAGATGGTGATAGGCAATCCATAGGTGTGCGCATAAGCTCGCACCAGGTGATCGCTGGATGCTTTTGAGGCCGCGTAAGGGGAATTGGGCGCGTAAGGGGTCGACTCCGAGAAGGCCGGATCATCGGGACCAAGCGATCCATACACCTCGTCGGTTGAAACGTGATGAAACCGCCGACCGTCCATAGGCTCGCCTCGCCCCTCCAGCCAGACGGCTCGGGCAGCTTCCAGCATGGAGAACGTACCCATCACGTTGGAGTGAATGAAGGGCGCCGGTCCCAAAATGGAGCGATCAACATGGGATTCGGCGGCAAGATGGACAATGGTGTCGATTCGATTTTCTCTCAACACGCCCTCGACCAGCTCTCGATCGCCGATATCTCCCTCAACGAAGATGTGTCTGCTTGGGTCCGGCAGGTCGTGCAGATTCTCGAGGCTGCCCGCGTAGGTGAGCGCATCCAGGTTGACGATGACCGCCTGCGGTTCGGCGCGCATCAAGTATCGGACAAGATTAGAGCCTATGAATCCTGCCCCACCCGTTACCAGAACCGAGCGCATCAGCCGCCTCTCTCAATCGCGCGAGCGTTCATTCAAATAGCTCCAATTGCTCCAAGCGCTTTCCTTGAGCATCCTTGGCGGAGAGCGAGGGAGGCCTGCCGTTGATTAATGGCCAAGCGATGCCCACCTGCGAATCGTCCCAGATCAGCGTCCGATCCCACTCCGGCGAATAGTAGTCCGTCACCTTGTACGCCACCTCCGCCCACTCGCTCAGCACATAGAAACCGTGGGCAAAACCCGGGGGGATCCAGATTTGCGTTCGGTCCTTTGCCGAGATCTGCAGCCCCACCCATCGTCCAAACGTCGACGAGTCATTCCTGAGATCGACCGCTACATCATAAACCTCCCCCACGACGGCGTGAACCAGTTTTCCCTGGGCGTGACGAATCTGGTAATGAAGACCCCGGAGGGCGCCCTGACGCGACCCGGAATGATTGTCCTGAACGAAGCGCTGCGGGATCCCGGCTTCCTCGTAACGCCGTTGCTGATACGTTTCCACAAAGAATCCGCGCTCGTCGGTGTGGACTTCGGGTTCAATGACAAGTACCTCAGGGAGGGATGTTGCGGAAACCTTCACGCCTTTGCCGATCCGTTGGACTCTTGACCGTCTTGATAGAGCCGCACCACTTCCTCGGCCGGCCCCAATGCCCGGATATTTCCCGCATCGATCCATGCTGCGCGCTGACACATCGAACGGACTTGATCCGCGTTATGTGACACGAGCAATACGGTCGCACCGTTTGTGCGAAACGACTCGATGCGCCCGTTGCACTTCTGCTGAAAGGCTTCGTCCCCCACAGCCATCACCTCATCGAGCACGAGAAGATCCGGTTCCCAGGCCGTTGCAACTGCGAAGCCCAACCTGAGCATCATCCCGGTCGAATAGATCCGAAGCGGGGAATTGATGAAATCTCCAATATCCGCGAAGTCTATGATGCGGTCCAGCCGCTCTTCGATCTCGGCCTGTGTGTGTCCCAGCAGTGCTCCATTGAGGAAGACGTTCTCTCGCCCAGTGAGTTCAGGGTGAAATCCTGCACCCAGCTCCAAGAGCGGCGCCACGTGTCCCTTCACTACCACGCGGCCTTTTGTCGGCCTCAAAACGCGTGAGACCACCTTGAGCAGCGTGCTCTTGCCCGCCCCATTGCGACCGATGATGCCGAAGACCTCGCCGCGATGAACCTCCAGATTGATGCCCTGCAGTGCCCAAAACTCGTGGTGCCGGATCTGGCCCTTCAACCGCCGGATCACGTATTCCTTGAAGGTTCCGATCCGCTCCTGCGGGACACGATACCGAACCGACACTTCTTCGATGCGGATGACAGGATCCGACCGTAGGTCGGTCGCTATGTGATCCTCAGACACGGTAAGCGAAGTCATCCGCTTTGTTCGAGAAGACCAGCCATCCGCCGACAGAAGCTAGTAATGCGACGACCGCGCCTACCGCCACCTGCTCAGTGGTTGGAAGGAGGCCTTCGTACAGCGGTTTGCGGATGAGCTCAACCAGGTAGTACATCGGGTTCAGGTTCAGCAAGATCGAACGGTAGGCCTCTGGGATGATTTCCGGCGGGTAGATGATCGGCGTGAGATACATCCAGGCCACGAGCACGATCTGATACATCTCACTGACATCCGGAAAATAGACTGCCAGAGTCGACAGCAGCAGGCCGACGCCCAGGGAGAACAGTGCCAGGAGCAGTATCGCTATCGGAAGAAACAGGGCCGATGGCCTCAGCGGCCTGCCCGTGATCAACATGATGGCAACCAGGGGAATCAGCGATAGCGTGATATTCACCAGGCCGGTTCCGATGGATGAGAGGTTGAAGGCGGTACGGGGAATATAGATGCGACTCAAGAGCGCCCCACCCCAGACCAGTTGGTTCATCGCTATCGTCGTGGTTTGAGCAAAGAAGGCCCAGGCGATCAAGCCGCTCAGGACATAGACCGGATAGGCCGGCACTCCCCTGAATAGCTGGGAAAACACAATCGTGAGGATCAGCATCATACCCAGGGGGTTGAGCATGGTCCAGGCAACACCCAGGACCGAGCGCTTATACCGGGAAAGTATGTCGCGTCGAACGAGCTGCACCATTAGGGTCCTGTACTTGATGGCTTGTTCGAGCTCTTCCAATGCCTTCCAACGCGAAGCGGCGGAGTCATATACTGGCATGTGCTCAGGCGCAGAAGCTGTCATGGAGACCTCAGTCCGGGCAAATTGGTGGGCAGGATGGATATTTGGGCTGAGCGCCAAGCCACACCGACTTGATCTAGCCGGTGATCCAAACCCTTAACGGAGGCGGCGTTCGTGCCGACAAATTCATCCTGCGCGTACAAGCTAACCTCCACTGCCGATTGCCCCTTGAATACGCTCCGTGCTTGTAGTTCGAGTTCATTGTCCAACCAACTAACCTCACGGCGCAGGCCACTATCTGGAGCATCGGTGGTGGAAACATACCAGAGACGCGTGAACTCAGTCCCCATTTTTCCAAACAAACCGAGTACCGTAGGAGATGGCAAACCGCCCCCAGACTCACTTATCTCACTACTTCCCGGAATCTCGAATGGAAGGGAGTACCAGGGAACTTCCCGTGTCCAATTATTCATCATGAAATGCCAAATCGGTGTTCCATAGGCATCAATTGTAACTAGATCGCCCACCTTCACTTGCTCACTCAGCAAGCGGTACGCGGCCGAAAATTCTGGCCGGTTACCGCCCGCAGAGGGATCTTCCCGAAACTGCACAAGCCCAGGAAAAATCGGCACCACGGCGGCCATTGCGCTTACGATCAGAGCCGCCCTCAGCCCATACCGGCTAGACGCAGTATCCCTGCTGAAGCGGACTAGAATGATCGCGCAGGCAGAAACGAACGCGACGATTGCGGCAGGAAAGATGAATGACGCTTTCACTATTGGAAGGATACGCAGCCAAGCAAGGTCCCAGCTTGCCGGGTTGAGAAGCTCAGCAAGGTGGACTGCAACCGCGGAGAAACGAAGGTCCCACTCCGCTCCCAGCAGATAGGGATCCAAGCCACGTTCCAGCCAGACGGGATAAGGCCGATACCACGAGACAATCGAGCCTGATAATTGGATGAGAATGCTGGACGCCAGTAACACACCCAGCACCAGCCTTCCCCCGATTGAATGTGAATACAGCAGCTTATCGATTAGCGCAGCGCTCATCACTATCATAAGCGGGATAGCCGGGAGCATAAACCTCAGTCCCCAAGTGAGCGTTCCGGCCCACTGCTCTGCATGAAAGAGGGCTTGCGCAAGTGGCAGCAATATAACCGTAAGTATGGCGGGGAGAAGGAGTAGGGAACGGGCCTTGCGGAATCGAACCACCGCCACAGGCGCAAGAATTAGAACCGGTGCGAAGATGAAGATGCTCTTGGCGGGACTGATAAATGGGCCAAGGAAGGCAGCAATCAGGGCAGGGCGAATGTTTCCAGCGAACCGATTGGCTATCCAATTGAGGTACGTCATCGAATAGCGGGCAAAGGAGCCCTGATCGGGGAGAGCCAGTATAAGAAGCAGGGCCGCTCCCAGCGTGAGCAGGCATACTACCGCGGCCCTTCTGCCCAGTGGAACACTGACAGATCCCCTCAGGAATAAGAGGGCCGAGCTCAAAGCAAGAGCGGGCACGAACACCGTGGCAGTATGCTTTGTCAGCATGCCCCCCACAACTCCAACAATCATGAGCAGAACTGCCAATCGCCGTTTTGATGAGTGCTGGGAGGCCAGCATGACCCACCCCAAGAAAGCAATTGCGACCATGAGAGCAGCCAGAGGGTCGCGATAAAAGGTTTTTGCATAGGGCCACGCCATAGTGGCAAGACCAAAGGAAAGCGCGCTCAATATCGCGGTGTTCCGCCGGAATCCCAGTTGAAGCACAGTGTAGAAGACAACAAGGCCAGTAAGCGCGGTCACATATAGGTTCAAGGTGAAGGCAGCTTGCGCTCCCCCGAGCCCAAGCATGCTCGCAGCTCGGTACAGAAGTGAACCTATGGCCGCTTGCGCGGGCTCCAACACAGTGTGTGGGACTGAACTATCGGTCGGCGTGATCGAAAGCTCTTGTACTCGGCTGTTGCCATAAACCTGGGGATAGGTCAGCTGGCCCCAGAGTGCAAGACTTTGAGCGCGGGCAGCCAGGATGTGCTCGTCGTCCACTCGAAAGCTGCCGCTGTAAGTTAGAGCATAGACCGAGGTCAGAATGGCGAAAATAATCAGAGCGGCAGACGCATCTCGGCCCCAGCGGGATCGGGAGGATACGCCGTTGGAGTGAGAGCCGATCCGCTCAGAGTGCAAACGCAATTTCCTCCTAGTCTTTCAGGCTAGGGACAGGGCGTACCGGGAAATTCTGATATGAATCGTTCGCAGGCCGCAGTCGCAGTCATCTCAACCTCTTGAACCCCGGTAGGAGGACACGGAGTACCTGGAAATTGAGAAAGGAAAAGCCCGCATGCCGCAGTGGCCGTGGCAGCGATGGAGTCCGCGGGAGACAGCTGATCAACTCCCCCGGGGGCCACAGTCGCGAGAGCAGTGGGACTTGCGGCGAGATTCTCCGTTTCTTCTCTTGAAAGTGCATCGGCCGTGTCCGAATCATCGCCATTGAAGTAGGTGATAAATCCGTAAACACCCAACCCGCCCAGCAAGAGCACGCCTGCGGCAACACCCAGGATGATGACGTAAGTTAGGGCTCTTCCCGAAGAACTTGGGGCTCGGCGTGGGTCCTGCGGTAGGCCATCGCTACTGTTTTGCATGTGCGCTCCTCCATAGACTCTACTACTCAGTTTCAGCCATCAAGCTATCGCATATCAAGCGAAGTAGACGGGCCCATAGTACTCGAGTCCGGCCTGCTTCTTATCCATCGTCTCGCCTCAGCTGATCGCAAGGCAAGGAATCGTAGACCCGACTTAGAGCCTCCCCCCTGCCTTGCCCACCTTCGACCGAATGTTCAAGCCGGATCCAGGTTCTGCAGACTGTCAGTCCCATTGCAGGCTGCTCTTCTACGATCTCCAAACTAAGCCGTGTCGCGTCGTCCCACCGCCCCACGTGCGCATACCCCTCTACGAATGGAAGCCGTTCTGATGCGTCGTTCGGTCGGTCCTCCAGGGCAAAGGCGATATCCCCCAGCCTAGCAATCT
>JBGMQN010000138.1:0-6553 GCA_048054495.1 Anaerolineales bacterium | reverse complement strand
ATACCCCCCGAAGCGACCTGTACCTGCTGTACGCGCAGAGGGATGGCAATCGTGAACTTGCTGCCCATCCCAAGCCGGCTCTCGACACTCACCCTCCCATGATGCTGCTCCACAATCGACTTGACGATCGCCAAGCCAAGCCCAGAACCCTTGGCGTCGTCCTTATTGAGTCTGAAGAATTTCTCGAACAGCCGGGGCTGATCAGCAGGCGCGATCCCCACCCCAGTGTCTTCCACCTGAATGATCTGTCGGCCATCCACCTGCTCCGCTCGAAAAATAACGCGGCCGCCAGATTCGGTGTACTTGATGGCGTTGTCCACCAGGTTGGATACGGCTTGACGCAGCAGCATTGGATCTGCCTGCACGGGTCTCATTTCATCTTGGAGTTCGACCTCAAGCGACACCCGCTTATTCAACGCCTGGGGCCGAAAGGTGGTCAGGATGTCTTGTGCCACGAGAGCAATCTCGACCGGCTCTGGCGAGAGGCCGATCCCAGTTTCAATGCGCCCTAGGTCCAGCAGATCGTCCACCAACTTGCTCATGCGATCGACACTCGTCAGCATTTTTTCCAGAAACTCCTGCTGTTGGTCGTTGACCGGACCCACATTCGACAACATCGTTGCATATCCGCGCATCAGGGTAAGTGGCGCTCGCAGGTCGTGGCTGACGGTCGATACAAACTCGGACTTAAGCGTGTCCAGAATCTTGAATTGTGTCACGTCGGACAATATACAGACTCGCCCCGTCTGGCCCCCAGGCACCTCCGAGGACACAGCATAGAGCACTCGCCCGCCTTCGGCCTTGATCTCTATGGCCTGCTCGCTTGCAGTCGGTCGGGTCAACAGCTTCTTGAGCTCGGACGGTCCAACTGCTTCATGGATCGACTTTCCTACTATTTCATCGGCTCGGCCAGTCAGAACCGCCTCGGCAGCCGGATTGGCCAGAGAGATGCGCCCCTCCGAATCGGTAACGATCATCGCATCTGGGGTCGATTCCAGGATCGTCATCAATCGGCTCCGCTCGCGCTCTGCACGATGGTACAGACCCACGTTCGCAAGCGAGAGGCCCAGCTGGCTGGCGAAGATGGAAAGCAGCTTGGTTTCCGAGGCGGCAAAGGTCCGAGGCGAGCGGTAGCCCAACCACAGCGCGCCCAAGAACTCGTCCTCGTGAGCGACGGGGATGGCGATGAGAGATTCCAAAGGATCCGCAACCCCGGCCATATCAAGCACTGCCCCTGCCCTGGACGGGTTTTCCAATGCGAACTCCCCACGCGCGCGGGCGAGTCTTAGTATCCCCGCATCCAAGCTCTCCCACCCTCGCCCGCCCTGGCCTGCCCGATAGGCCCCTGACACCAGCACCAGCCGAACAGTTTCGGCCCCGGTTAGATCCCGGATCTTGCCGAGCACGACCGGCAGCGCCTCATCGAGGTCGAAGCTCTCGGACATGCTCTGACTCGTGGAGAGAAGCAGATTGAGCTCGTCCAGGCGGGATTTCAAGCTGATCCGCATGCGCTCGAAGGATGTCGAAAGCCGTCCGATCTCATCCTCGCCCCTGGCGGAAATATGGCGGTCCAGGTCCCCACGCGCGATCGACTCGGCAGTAGAAGCCATTTGCCGCAGCGGACGTGTGAGGCGGCGACTCATCAGATGCACGCCCACAATGAGCACCAGGCCGATAGTGACTAATAGAATGAACAGATTGGCCGTGGTGGCAAATGCCAGAGTATCCAGAGTGCGCTGCGGAGTGGAAACGATCACGCGCCACGGATAGCCCTCCACCGGGTGCGAGTAGACCAAGGATCGAGCTCCTCCGGAACTCGTGGCCTCGAAGAACACGCCTTCCGGGCCATCGGCGAATTCGGCCTGCGCTAGCGATTGCTCGGGATCAGGGTGCGAAATTGCCCTCCCCTGCTCGTCGACGATGAGCGCCTGCCCGTCTCGATAGGCAGCCAAGCGCGCCAGCACTGGCTGCAGCAACGGATTGCGTGCAAGGTCTGCCCAGCCCACAACCGAGGAGTCAGTACCCACTATGGGCGAGAGGAAGACCAACTGCACCCCCTCATCCACACGATCGGGCGCTACGCTGATCTCTTGAGGAACTCCGGTTCGAGCGGCCGCCAGTAGCTCCACTGGGACGGTCACGGAGCTCTGCGGCCAATCGGCGAGCACGGCCCCGGCCGAGTCAATCACTGCAAGGCGCGTGAAGAATGTGAGAGAGCGGTGGGCATCCGCAAGCAGCGTGGTCGTAAACTGATCACTCAAACCGACGCCTTCCATGCTGGCCGCAATATCACGAATCTGCGTCCTGCCGGTATGGATGAAGAACGGGATCCCTTCCCCGGCTTGACGCGCAGTCTGCTCCATCTGATCGGAGATGATCTCGGTGGCCGAGGATCGCGCCAGCAGCCAATTGCCGTAGGTCAGAGCCGCACCGCCAATCACCCCGAGCGTGATAATCACCGTAACCATTCGTGCGGACAAAGAGCGGTTGTACGGCCCAACCCGAATTGGGGCAGGACGATGCCACGGCACAAGAGTCCGGATACTCTCGGCAATCACACCCGCGATGGCCATCTCGAGAACGCTGGCGATCATCGTCGGCCCAAGAAGTGAAAGTGAGTAATCCAGCGCGGCGAAGAAGTCGCCGCTACTGTAGGCAAAGTTTTCGAACGAGTGCATCACGCCGAAGAGCAAGCCCACGGCGAGAGCGCTCGGCAGCGGACGTGCGACCAGCCGCCCCGGCCAGTCCGCATAGTTGCGTCGGATTAGCCATGCAAAGAGCGCGGCCTCCGCCGCGATGCTGAACGGGGTCAGCAACCGCTGAGTCATCCAGCCTGCTTGCGCCACCCCCGCCAGGAATGCCACCGCAATCGCGAAGGGCTCCCCAAGCAATCCGGCCGCCAGCACCCATGGGACGGCCCCAAAGAGCGGGAATGATGCGCCCATTGGCGCTACGGGCCGGCCAGGGGCGGCCAGCCCCGATTCGGCGGGAAACTGCACGGCAAGCAGCGCAGCCGCAATGGGCGCCGAAACCAGCAGACCCAGGAACAGGTACCGATCAGCTTTCTTGGAAAGAGTGAGTCGTTTGTGACGAAGACCCAGAACGATCAGCAGCAAATAGACCGCGATCAGCACATAGCCGATATCGCGGGTGGGCAGCGCCAGATAGAAGGATCCCCCAAATCCCCAACTCCCCACGTTCATGGGTCCTCCGAAACCAAAAGCGGCGCCGGGATTATACAAGCCACGGGGAGATTTCGAAATTGTCGCCGCACGCTGCTCCGATCAGCATCGGGGCGTTGAAGGACCTAACATAAGGTGTGGGAATGCCGAATCCTTGCTCGGCGTTGCCCTTTATGCTAGACTGCCTTAGCTCTCTTTTTCTGGATCAAAATGACTGAGAAAATCCTCATCATTGATGACGACATCGATACATTGAAGCTCGTCGGCCTGATGTTGGAGCGTCAGGGGTACCAAATCGCGGTTGCGAGCAACGGTACGATCGGCCTCTCCAAGGCTGCCTCTGAGCAGCCTGATTTGATTCTGCTGGACGTCATGATGCCAGATATGGACGGGTATCAGGTGACGGAGCGACTTCGGTCCGACTCCTCACTTTCGCATATCCCGATCGTTATGTTCACTGCCAAGACCATGGTGGACGACAAGGTCAGAGGCTTCGAATCGGGAGTCGATGACTATCTGACAAAACCCACTCACCCCGCCGAATTGACAGCGCACGTAAAGGCCGTGTTATCCAGATCCATTTCGGCACCCGCTAAGGAAGCGCCGGAGCAGGCACAGATCATCAGTTTCTTCGGAACGCGGGCCGGCTTGGGAACTTCGACCCTCGCATTGAATGTGGGGGTCGCGATGCAGCAGAGCGGGATGGATGTAATTGTGGCGGAGATCAATCCGGGCCAGGGTTCCATGGCGTTGAATCTGGGAATTACCAGCCCTACCGGCCTGACCACCCTGCTCTCGCGTTCGCTAAAGGACATCCATCTACGATCTGTCGAATCAGAGCTTGTGACTCACAACAGCGGCGTGCGATTGTTGTTGGCATCCTATCAACCGCAGGAGGCCGAGCTGGATGATGCCGTTCCACAGATGGAGGCCATGATCAGCAATCTGGCCACGATGAGCGATGCGCTGGTTCTGGACATCGGCTCGGGCGTGCGCCCATTCACACGCCCATTGCTGGCTCTGAGCTCGCGTGTAATTGCCATCGTCGAACCGGTCTATCCCTCCAATGTCATCGCCCGGGCAGTGCTGGAGGAAATGTTCTCAAGCGGATTGGAACGCAGCAAGACCAGCCTGGCCCTGATTACTCGAGAGCGAACCAGCCTCAATATCCCGTGGAAGCAAGTTGAAGCCGATTTAGGTATTGAATTGGCAGGTATCGTCTCACCCGCCCCGGAGCTGGCACAGCAGGCAGCCCAGAGTGGCAAGCCGCTGGTGATCTTGCATCGCGACACTCTAACTGGCGATCAGATCCGCAAGATGACTGAGACGATCAGCTCCCAGCTGACCGTCGCCCATCCCCTTTGAGCGAGACGAGTCTCCAGCTTCAAACGCGTCAGGCAGCGGATCTGCTGCGAAACTCGAAACGTGCGGTTGCCCTCACAGGCGCTGGCTTCTCGACCCCCTCCGGCATCCCCGATTTTCGGTCGGCGCATTCAGGTGTCTGGAGCCAGGTCGATCCCATGGAAGTCGCTTCACTCGCCAGTTTTCGCTACGATCCTGAAAAATTCTACAGTTGGTTCCATTCCCTGGCAGAGATGATCTGGATCGCGCAGCCGAATGCAGCGCACTTCGCGCTGGCCTCCCTAGAAGAGAACGGGCTCGTTCACGGTATTGTGACCCAGAATGTGGATGGATTACACCAGCGCGCCGGTTCGAAGAACGTCTATGAGCTCCATGGTCATCTGCGGGAGGCGGTTTGTGTAGAGTGCTTCCAGCGCCATGACGGGGGGCCAGTGCTCGAGAATTTCGTTGAGACCGGAAGCGCTCCATTATGTGAAGCCTGTGGCGGGCCGCTCAAGCCGGAGATCGTTCTCTTTGGCGAACAACTGCCACACGAAGCGCTGGCAGCGGCGAATGCGCTCTTCGATACGGCGGACATGGTCATCGTTGGCGGCTCTTCGCTGGAGGTCACTCCCGCAGCGGAACTCCCCTATCGCGCGATCGAGCATGGGGCCCGATTGTTGATCATCAATCGGGAGCCTACCTATCTCGATTCGAAAGCCGATATCGTCCTTACCGGTGACGTGGCCGAGCTGTTGCCAATGGTCGCGGATGAGGTGCGTCTTGAGCAGTAAACCCGCCGGCCCGGAAACCGCCATTCGCAATTACCCGAAACTCCTGAACCGCTACCAGCGTCTGCTGGAACTGACCTCCGATCTGGCCGCGACCTTCGACCTGGATACGCTGCTCCAGCGCATCGTGGTGGCCGCCAGGGAATTAACCGACAGCGAAGCCTCCTCGCTATTGCTATATGAAAAGCAGACCCACTCGCTTTACTTCGAGGCAGCCACCGGCGCGCTCGTGAGCGGCGTCGGACAGCGGGCCATTCCCGCCGACAACAGCATCGCGGGCTGGGTCTTCACACACGGGGAACCCATCGTCTCTCAGGATGTGATCAACGATCCGCGCTTCTATCGAGAGATGGATGCATTAACGCGATTTGAAACCCAGAGCATTCTCGGTGTTCCGCTGCGCACGAAAGATAAGGTTTTGGGGGTTATCGAATCCGTCAACAAGACGGAAGGCATTTTCACCGACGAGGATGTGCAGATTCTGCAGACGCTCGCCGCTCAGGCCGCCATAGCCATTGAGAACAGCCAGCTCTTTATGCAAAGTGATCTCATCGCCGAAATCGTGCACGAGCTGCGAACCCCGCTTGCCGCCCTGACGGCCGCCTCGCATCTGCTTCAGCGAACCGAACTCCCCGAAGACCAGCGCACCAAGTTAAGTCAGACGATTTTGCACGAGGTGCAACGTCTGAACGATCTCACGACCGATTTCTTGGAACTCTCACGCCTGGAATCAGGCCGCGTGCACTTCAAGCGTGAGCCGGTTCATCTGGGCGGACTCGCACAGGAGTCACTGGAAGTGGTACGCGCTCAGGCAGAATCCAAAGAGATCGAGCTGGAGACCGAATTTGACCCCTCGCTGGCTCCGGTTCACGGCGATCGAAAGATCCTCAAGCAGCTGCTGCTGAACCTGCTGACAAACGCCATCAAGTACAGCCAACCCGGGGGGGTAGTGACCGTTTCCCTCCGCTCGGAGGGTGATGAAGTGCTGATGGAAGTTCGCGATACGGGGCGCGGGATCTCACCTGAAGATCAGGAGCGGCTGTTCCAGCGGTTTTATCGAGCGGTGGACGGTGAAGACGATGTTCAGGGAACGGGACTGGGGCTCGTGATCGCGAAGCGTATCGCCGAGAGCCATGAGGGGTCGATTTCCGTTGAGAGTGCCCTGGGCAAGGGTGCTACCTTTACCGTCAGGCTTCCCGTGGGACCGTCGACGGTCGTCACGACCCGTCCGCGTAGGTA
>JBGMQN010000050.1:27709-46020 GCA_048054495.1 Anaerolineales bacterium | reverse complement strand
ATCGAGAAGGAGAAGCGGCGTCACTGGCCCCGGATCCCCGGTTCGCGCCACTGGGTGGCAAGGCGGCAAGCGGTCCGATGGAACCCCATCCCTACAGGCTTGACACTGCATATTCTGGGATTACTCCGCGTATGTAAATGGATCTATTCAAGCACTCTTGCTGGAGGCTGTCTCAAGCGGCTTTTGGGACATCCCCTTTTTGATTCCAGCCTCGGGCAATCTGCGTCTATTCCTCTTCAGCTTGCACGCGCTCCAGGTAGCGAGGATTTGCGATCTTTAGCTTCTCCACGGCAGTGTGCATCAGGTGCGCAATCAGCGCCGAGCGCTCGGGCTCCTGGTCAAACGCCCCGGCGGCCACCCGATCCATGAGTTCTTGAGTCAGTTGCTCAAGCGGTAGCTCCACCTGCTGCTCGCCGAGCAGCGCGACCAGGCGCCGGTATTCAACCTCGGACTGCACCGGAGCCAGAGCCAGCTCCCGTTCGGCAATCGCCAATACGTTTGCTGCCACGCGCGTCCCGAACCGCAATCCCGGGTCCTCCAGTTCATGAATGACCTGAGTTAGTAGATGCTCACGCGCAGCCGAAAGCAATTCCTGAATCAGGGGTTTATCCTGCATAGGTCTCAGCCCTCCTCTACGGCCTCGATCAATCGTAGAAATTCCAATTCCATCTCGGCCGCTCGCCGACCCAAACTGGCCAACTCGACTCCGGGATCTTCGCCGCTCAAGTGTCGGTACGCCTGGGACTGGCAGCCCACCGCCCAGCGCACATTGCCCATGATCTCCCAGTATTCGACCGCCTTCGGCTCATATGGCACACCTCCCCCCGCGGCATAAGCAGTTAGAAAATCCTCTCTTGATCCGACACCGCCAAAGCTCAGGGCATCCTTGCCGAAGCGCCAGTCCCGTACACAGGGCCAGGCCAAATCCTCGGCGGGATCGCCCAGGTGGGCAAATTCCCAATCCACAATGGCCAACAACCCTTCCGGTCCAACGATAACATTGCCGATTCGATAGTCGCCGTGCACCAGCGTGATGGCTTCCGGGGTAGGCGCGTGGACTTCCAGCCACCGAAATGCGAATTCATAGGCCGGGTTCCGGATCCCGATCTGGTCCGCCAAATCACGCAGCCGGCGGACTGTGTGCTGGGCCGGACTCATCGCAGGGTCAAGGGATGGCAGGCCCTCGAAGTCCCCTTCCAACGCATGGATCATAGCCAGCTGTTTGCCCATCTGCTGCGGCAATAGTGCGCGGGCCTGGTCAAGCTCGCTCAAACGAACGATTCTGGAGCCGATGGATTCCCCGCGCACGCGATCCATCAGGAACAGTGGCCGTTCGATTTCGCCGTACCAGCGCGGCCGCGGGACCATAATGCCGGCCTGGTAGGCGGATCTCAACAGATTGAACTCGGTTTTCCGGCTCAGTGCATCCGGCTGCATTTCAGAGTGTAGATCTCGGCGCATCACGAGCTCATAGTCTCCAGCTTCGGGACCTGATCGAATGGATAACTCCACGACCGAGGTCTCGCGTGAGGCCCCTCCGGCGAGAGGCGATATGCGCTGTAAAATGACGTCACCGCCTGCCTGGCCGGCGACCAACTCGGCCAGCTTGCTCTCAAGATCATTCACACCTTGAGTGTACTAGAAGGGATGAAGGCGGATTCAGAGGAGGTTCCCCATGGAATTCGACTGGCATCAGGACATTCAGGTTCTCACAGGACGGGTAGAGACGTTCTTGCGAGATGAGGTGATTCCGCTCGAGATCGAAGCCCGCGAAGCGGGGAGCATCGACTCAGATGCCTTGAAAGCGGTTAGATCCAAGGCCCGAGAAGCCCAGATCTACGGGCCGCAGCTGCCACAGGATCTGGGCGGCCTCGGCCTGAATGTGCTGGAGATCGCCCCGATCTTTGAGGCCGCAGGTCGCAGCCTGTTGGGTCCGCTGGCGCTCAACTGCGCTGCTCCAGATGAGGGAAACATGCACTTGCTGGAATTGGCCGCGAGCCCCGAGCAGCGCCACAAGTACCTCGAACCGCTAGCATCTGGAGAGATCCGTTCTGCATTTGCCATGACCGAGCCCGCGCCCGGCGCGGGATCGGATCCCAAAATGCTGCGGACCACCGCCTCCCTCGAGCACGACTCTTGGGTGATCCACGGTCGGAAATGGTGGGTGAGCGGAGCGAAGGGCGCCGAATTCTACATCGTTATGGCGCACACGGACCCGAGCGCACCGCCGTCAAAAGGATCCTCCATGTTGCTGGTTCCCACCGATACACCCGGAGCGGAGCTGGTCCGGCAAGTGAGTGGGTTGGGCGCCAGCTGGCTTGGGGGCCACTATGAACTTAACTTCGATGCCTGCGTGGTGCCGCAGGAGAACGTATTGGGAGAGCCTGGCCAGGGTTACGCCCTGGCGCAGCAGCGCCTGGGACCCGCTCGACTCACGCACTGCATGCGATGGATTGGGGCTGCACAGCGGGCACTTGAAATCGCAGTCGAGCGGGCTAAGGAGCGGGAGGCCTTTGGATCCAAGCTGTCAGGCCATCAGGCGGTGCAGTGGATGTTGGCCGACTCGGATATCGATCTGCATGCGAGCCGAATGATGGTCTATCAGGCGGCCTGGAGGCTCCTGGAGGGGGCGAGAGCCAGAAGAGAGACCTCGCGCTGCAAAGTGTTCGTGGCGGAGGCGGTCAATCGGGTGTTCGACCGCGCGATCCAGATTTGCGGAGGCCTGGGAGTCTCCCGCGATCTCCCGTTGGGCGATTTCTTTGCAGAGGCGCGGGCCTTTCGCATCTACGACGGGCCATCCGAGGTCCATCGTATGGTTATCGCGCGTGAGCTGCTCGCGTAGCGGGACCCCCAATCAGTGAGCTGGTCCGGCTTAAGTCGCCCTCGGCCTATGGTATGTTCAGCGTTACGCACGAGGGCAGGTTTGTGAGTTACCATCCGAGTGGGACTAAGGATCTTTTGAAGCGACTGAAAGCCTGATATGAACGTGCGCGAGTTTCAACATACCTGGCGCAGGGACCACGCCGAGTGGGAACGGGTGCTGGCAGAGGTGAGTGAGAATCAGATGCTCGAGCCCGGTCTGCCCGGAGGGTGGTCCGTCAAGGACGTCATCGCTCACGTCAATTGGTACGAACGGGAAATGGTGAGTTTGCTCGAGCAGCGGGCGCTCGTTGGTTCAGAACTCTGGAAACTGCCGACAGACGAGCGCAATGTGTCCATCTACGAGGAAGGTAAGGACCTACCCCTTGATGAGGTCATTGCCAAATCCAATCAGCTGTTCGAACGACTGTGGGGGCTAATCAGCGAGCTCGCGGATGCGGATTTGGTCGATTCATCCCGCTTCGATCAAATGCCCGAGGATTGGGAGCCGTGGCGGGTGCTCGCCGGCAACACCTACGAACACTATCAGCAGCACATCCCGGATATCCGCGCCTGGCTCGCCGAGCGCGCCATGAACGGTTGACAGCTGAACGCTAATTGAGCCAGCTCCCGATTCTCCTCAGCTACTTCACATCAAAGAGTGAGGCAGTTCGAGCGCTGAACGCGCTCGAAACCAAGCGTCTTACTCGGACCGCGGTTGCATCCCGGACCCAGTCCGGCGCCTTGCGCCTGGCCGCTCTGAGATGGCATCGGACTTCCTTCTGGATGGGAGCCGGAGCGTTTGTTGCGGCGGTTGCATCCCTTTCAATCGCGGCGCTCTTGGGTGACTTTCCGATCGGGCTTGCCATCGTGGCAATCCCGCTTGGCGCGCTGGTTGGATGGCTGGTGGCATGGGCCGTCAACCGCGCCCACGTAGCCAGACGATTTTCCGATTCTCCCCACTGGCTCACGACTGACGAGGTCGTACTCCTGCTCCAAGCCGATCGAGACCAATTGAGCCGAGCGATGAGTGCGCTGCGTGGAATTGCCGATCCTCACCCACCCGTGTATCTGGTGCCGCCGGTGGTTGATGACGAGCAGGAGATTCGCTGGCTGTCTGGCGGACCCCTGTCCTCAGCGCAACTCCAGACCCATGCGCGGCACCTCGGCCGCGAACATGAGCTACTTCCCAGCCCCAGGAAGGGAGAAGCTCTACTGGAAGCCCTGGTGGAATATCGCCGGACCATCATCTCGGTGCAGGAGGACCTGCGAGCCGCGCAGCGCGCGGAGGTGGCGCTCTACCCGGGCGGGGAGTGGATCTTGGACAACACCTACCTCGTTGAAGGACACATCCAGGAAGTGCAACGTAACTTGAGCAAGCGCTTCTACAATGAGCTCCCGGTTGTCGAAGGCGAGCAGGGCAAAGCTGAGCCGGAGTATGAGCCGCGAGTGTACCGATTAGCCAAGGAGCTGGTGCGGCACTCGGAAGCCCACTTGAAGGTTGCGGATATCAATGCCTTTCTCGAGGCCTACCAGCAATCCTCCGAACTATCGTCGGCCGAACTGTGGGCAATGCCGCTCATGCTCCGCATTGTGCTGAGCGAGAGCATCTCCCGGCGCGCGCTCGAGGTTCGAAGACGAATGCATGAAGCAGAGCTGGCGGAATTCTGGGCTTATCGGCTGCTGATCTTGGCGCGCGGCGATGCGGATGAGTTGTTCCTGGCGATGGCCCAGCTCTCACGCAGCTTCCCAGAACCCACATCCAATTTCGGCCTGTACTTGCTGGGGCATCTTTACGATGAGGAGCTTGTTTTGGTTCCGGTCCAGAGTTGGCTTCAGCGCAGCCTCGGCCAGCAACTCGGAGCGGTTTCTGCGCAAGAGCAGTCCCGTCAAGCCGCGCTCCAGCTTTACCTGAGCAATGCCATCAGCAGCCTGCGCACCCTCTCTCGCCTGGACTGGAGAGAGGTTTTCGAACGGCAAAGTGCGGTGGAACAGATACTGCGACGCGATCCGGACGGCGTGTACGGTAGGATGGATTTTCAAACTCGCGATCGCTATCGGAACGCAATTGAAGTGATCGCGAAGAGGGCTGGCTTGCCCGAGAGCCGTGTCGCAAAAGAGACGCTGACATTGGCGATGGGGGCTGCCGCGGACTCCACTCCGCTATCGCCGGTCCGGCACGTCGGCTACTACCTGATCGATGCCGAACGCCCGTCTCTTCTAAGTCGTCTGGGGGTCCACGAGATTCCGCGGCTGCGTGCGCTCCAATGGGCGCGCACGTACCACACGCCGCTCTACCTGGGCAGCCTGACGCTGGCAAGCCTGTCCATTGTGGCCGGATTGAGCTACTTCGGGCTGCGCCTGGGCATAGGAACCCTCGAATTAGCTTTCCTGATCCTGGTGAGCCTGATTCCGGCTAGCCAGGTGGCCTCCCAATTGATCAACTTCCTCGTCACACGCATCCTGCCACCGTGGACGCTGCCCAAGATGTCGTTTGGCAAACGCGGCATCAGCGATGCATATCGGTCCCTGGTCGTAGTTCCAGTGGTGCTCGACAGCCTTCGAACGGTAGACGAGGAGGTGGAGAAGCTTGAGATCCGCTATTTCACCAACCGCGATAAGAACCTGTTGTATGCGCTGTTTGGTGACTTTGCAGATGCGAAAGATGAGAACAAGGAGCAGGACGATCGACTTCTCCAGCATGCTATTCAGCGCATCGAGCAGCTGAACGACCGGCATGGATCGAATTGCTTCTACCTACTGCTGAGGTCGAGGGAGTGGGCCGAGACAGAAGGGCAGTTCATCGGTTGGGAGCGCAAACGTGGAAAGCTCGAGGACCTGAACCGCCTCATTGCCGGCGCATCGCCGCGCACGGAAGAGGATTTTGTCCGAGTGGGAGATGCGCAAAGGCTGCGAACGGTCCGGTTCGTTATTACGCTCGACAGCGACACCATGCTAACAAACGAAAGCGCCAGCAGGATGGTTGAGACCCTGGCGCACCCGCTGAACGAGCCACAGGTAGGGCCGAACGGCCGGCTTGTGAGAGGCTACGGGATCATCCAGCCCCGAGTCAGCACCGCGTTGCCGAGTGCCACACAGAGCTTCTTTACTCGACTGTTCAACGACCCCATCGGCACGGATCCGTACACCACGGCGGTTTCCGACGTATACCAGGATCTCACTGGAGAAGCCTCCTATAACGGGAAAGGCATCTACGACCCACGCGTGTTCCATAGGATCCTTTCAAAGCGATTCCCCACCGGACGGATCCTCAGCCACGACTTGCTCGAAGGGGCGCATGTGCGGACTGCCCTGGCTACGGACATCGAGCTGTTTGATGAATTCCCGCCGGACTATCGCACTTATGCTCGCCGCGAACACCGTTGGATCCGAGGAGACTGGCAGATTGCAGACTGGTGCCTGCCCTGGGTTCCGAAGCCCGAGGGCGGTCGCGCTCCCAATCCGCTTTCGGTCCTCAATCGTTGGAAAGTCTTCGACAACTTGCGTCGCAGCCTGGTACCGCTCGGATTGCTCTCATTCTTGGCCACGGCCTGGTTGCTAGACCCTGTTCTCGCCGCAATTGCGGGGCTGGTAACCGCTTTTCTGGTGTTCTTTCAACCTTTCGTGCGGCTGACGACGTGGGCGCGCCGCGTCCCGGGGAGCCGGCGCCTCGCAAGACTGGAGCTCGGACACAGCCTGCTGAGGTCGGTGGTGGAAGCCTCCCTGATTCCCCACCAAACGCTGATCGCACTGGATGCCATCGCGCGCGTCTGGTATAGGCGCTGGGTCAGTCGGCGCAAGCTGCTGGAGTGGACCACCGCGCAAATGGCGGCCTGGGAGCGAGGCGGACGCATGGGCCTGATTGCCCTTGGGGTCGGCTTGAGCAGCCTGCTGGCCGTTCTGGCAGCGGCGGCATTGTGGACGTTCCGGCCGCAGAGTTTGTGGGCTGCGGGACCGTTTTTGGCCGCGTGGCTGGTCAGCCCAGCAATCGTCTGGCGGCTGAACGCCCGCCGCAAGGTTCGTCGGCCGAGGGAGCGCATCTCTGCAAACGAGCGCCGCATGCTGCGACGGATCGCGCGCAAGACATGGCGCTACTTCGATGAGTTCGTGCAACCAGGGACCCACTGGCTGCCGCCAGACAACTATCAGGTTTCCCACCAGAATCAGGTGGCGCTGCGCACGAGCCCAACCAACATTGGCCTATGGACGCTCAGCGCGCTCGCCGGTCACGACTTTGGATACATCTCTTGGGATGGCATTCTGCATCGCTTGGGAGGCACGCTCCGGACGTTGGATGAGCTGGAGCGCTTCAGAGGACATTTCTATAACTGGTATGACCTGCTCACGTTGAAGCCACTCGAGCCGCGATATGTCTCCACAGTGGATAGCGGCAATCTGGTGGCCAGCCTGTGGTCGCTCAGTGTAGGGATCGAGGATCGAAAGCGTTCGCCACTATTCCCGGCCCGGGCCATCGAAGGTCTGAAGGAGACGTACGATGCCCTTGTGGCTTCCCTCGAACTCCATGAGCTTACGGGTGCGGTCGCAACGAATCTAGATTCCATCGGGGGGATTCTCTCTTCGCCTGCTCAGGGACTCGGGGAGCGGATCCGTCAACTTGATGGCCTTCGCCAACCAGTTCATGGCCTGGCCGGACATCTGGGGAAGGCAGGCGTTGGGGCCAGTTATTGGGCAGAGTCTCTTGACCGGCAAATTTCGGATTGGTCGGCTTTGGTGGAGCGCTACCTGGCCTGGGGGCGATTGCTGGATGAGCTTCCCACGGGGACGGTCGTCGCGGATCGAACTCCCAGTATCGAGGAGTTAGCCCAGGGCGAGTTCCGGTTGGACGACGAGGCGTCGGATATCGCTGATCTGCCAGATAGGCTGGCGATTGCCCTGAGCGAGGCTCGAAGCCGAGCCATCGAATCGCTCCGGGAGGCGGATCGAATTGCAGCCGCTGCCGTTCGGATTGGGGACGAGGTGGAATTCGGTTTCCTCTACGATCCCTACCGCCGAATCTTTACGGTTGGGTACAACGCCTCAGAGATGAGAAGGGATGAGTCCTTCTATGACTTGCTGGCCAGCGAGGCCCGGCTCGCCAGCTACGTGGCCATCGCCAAGGGGGATGTTTCGCCAGAACATTGGTTGGCCCTGAGTAGGCCGTATGGCTTCGCAAACGGTCGGAAGGTCCTGAACAGCTGGGGCGGAACGATGTTTGAGTATCTGATGCCCATGCTGTTCCAACGTGATTTCGAGAATTCGCTACTGAGCTCCGCCATGCGTGAAGCGGTGGAGGCCCAAATCGACTACGCCCAGAGGCAGGGGGTCCCGTGGGGAATCTCTGAATCGGCCTATGCCGACTTGGACACAAACAAGACCTATCAATACCGAGCGTTCGGGGTACCTGGGCTGGGTCTCAAGTACGGCCTGGATCAAGATCTGGTCGTTGCGCCTTATGCCACACTGTTGGCGCTGGAAATTACCCCTGAACGGACAGTCACTAACCTGATGCGCCTCTCGGAGATTGGCCTTGAAGGTGAATACGGGTTCTATGAGGCGATCGATTTCAGCCGTCAGCGAAGCCGGGAGGGGGAACGCGGAGTGCTGGTTCGCGCCTACATGGCACACCACCAGGCGATGGGGCTTCTGGCTCTCGAAAACTTCTTCCACGACGGTGTGATCCGCCGACATTTCCACACCGATCCAAGGACGCGAGCCGCGGAACCTCTTCTGTATGAGCGCATCCCGGTTGCTCTGCCGTTGGACCGAGTGCTCACTGAACGCCTCGAGACGGAGATGGTGCCAGTGCGCGCAGTCGGCCGCTCAGTCAGCCGCTTTGATACACCCTCCACTGCCCAACCGGTCACTCAGTTGCTGAGCAATGGAAGCTACAGGGTGATGGTCACCGGTGCGGGAGGGGGGTTCAGCCGCTGGAGGGATTTCGACATTACGCGTTGGAGGTCAGATCCGACGCGCGATCATTGGGGCTCCTTCTTCTATTTGACCGATCTCGAACGCGAGCTGACCTGGTCGAGTACCTTTCAGCCGATGGTCGGAGAAGTAGGGGACTACTCGATCCGGCTGGCTCTCGACCGCGCGGAAATCGTTCGCCACCTGCACGGGATCGAGACACAGACGCAAGTCTACGTGGCGCCGGAGGAGGACGTCGAGATCCGCCGACTCTCACTGTTCAATCGAGGCGGGCGCCGCCGAAGGCTCTCGGTGACTTCCTACGCGGAGCTGGCCTTAGCGCCGCATGTGGCAGATCGTGGCCATCCTGCATTTAGCAAGATGTTTGTGATGACGGAGGCCGATGCCGAGCGACAATTCCTGATGGCGCATCGACGCCCGCGGGAGCCGGACGAAGAGCCTATCTACGTGGCCCAGGGGCTCTTCGGCGACGGCGAAGCCTGGCGCTATGAAACCGACCGGGGGCGTTTTCTCGGACGGGGGCATGGAACGGCTGATCCCGCATTCGGGCTCTCCAACACGGCCGGCTTTGTTCTCGATCCGGTGTTCAGCATGCAGCGTACGCTGGAGCTCGATCCTGGCGAGCGAGCGGAACTGTGGCTGGTGATGGCTGCGGGTGAGGGCCGCGAGGTCCCGCAGGCTCTGATGGAGAAGTACTCGGAATCGATGGCAATCGAGCGGGCGCTGGAACTGGCGTGGACCCATGCTCAGATCGAGCTTCGAATGCTGCGCATCCAACCGGACGATGCGCGAATGATGCAGAAACTAGCCAGCTACTTGCTATACCCGAGTGGTCGTTACCGTCCGCCCGCGGAGCGTCTGGCCCAAAACCAGAAGGGGCAGGCGGGTCTATGGCCGTATGGAATCTCCGGTGACTACCCGATCGTGCTGGCAAGTGCTTCTGAGGTTCGAGAGGTCGGCCTCATTCGTGAGCTCCTTCAAGCACACAACTATCTTCGACGGCACGGCCTCATGGCAGATCTCGTGATCCTGAACGAGGAGGCCACGAGCTACGAGGGAGTGCTCACAGAGCAGCTGCGCCAGCTCGTTCAGGCGCATTCGACTTTCACAGGCGTGGACGAGCCGGGGGGAGTGTACATTCTGAATTCGGATCAGATTCCTGAGGAGGACAGACTGCTCTTGATGAGCGCAGCGCGGGTCTCGCTGAGCGGTGCCCGCGGCTCGCTCTCGCAGCAGTTGGCCGGAGTCATGCCGGAAGAGGATCTTCCGGAAAACCTTCCTACCAGCGAGGCGGAACTTCTGCTCTCGACTCAATTAGAGTCGATCGAGCTTGCCCACTTTAATGGGGTGGGTGGATTCACGCCGGGGGGCGAAGAGTATGTCGTTCAGATCAGCCCAAACAAGAACACACCCGCGCCGTGGTCGAACGTGATTGCCAATCCAAACTTTGGCAGCCTGATAACGGAATCTGGATCGGGATTCACCTGGGAGGAAAATAGCCAGCGGTACCGACTGACGGGCTGGTCGAACGATCCCGTTTCCGATCCACCCTCGGAAGTGGTCTATATCCGTGACGAGGAAACTGGCGAGTATTGGACGCCGACTCCGCTGCCCATCCGTGAGGCAGGCGACTACCGCACACGGCACGGCGCGGGTTACAGCGTATTCGAGCACACCGGCCACGGCGTCCATCAGGAGCTGCTCACATTCGTTCCAATGAACGAGGAGGGCGGCCTCCCGGTGAAGGTGCAGCGACTCCGGATGCGAAATACTTCCTCCAGGCCTAGAACCCTATCGGTGACCTTCTACGTTGAATGGACCCTGGGCGAACAGCGGGAAGAGACTCAGACTCACATCGTGACACGCTGGGATGAGACGGCCCGGATATTGGTGGCTCGCAATCCCTATCATCCCGACGGCGGACAGCGGTTGGCTTTTTTAGCGCTAGGTCAACATGTCACCGATTTCACCGCCAGTCGGGTCGAATTCTTGGGGCGGAACGGTGACTTGGGGAAGCCGGCCGCCATGAGCCGTGTAGGTTTGGCGGGTGCTACTGGGGCGGGAATCGATCCCTGCGGGGCGGTCCGCGTCGAGATCGATCTGGCGCCCGGGCAGATGGATGAAGTGGTTTGCCTGTTGGGCGCGTCGGATACGCTTAAGGAGGCTCAGCGCCTTATTGGCCGCTTCCGCGAGCGCGATGTCGTGGAAGAAATCTTCCAAGCCACCGTAGGCTGGTGGGAGCAGGAACTCAAGACGGTTCAGATCGAGACTCCGGAGCCCGCCCTGGATCTGCTGTTCAACCGCTGGCTGCTCTATCAGACCCTGAGCTGCCGCATGTGGGCACGATCCGGCTTCTATCAATCGGGTGGCGCCTTTGGATTCAGGGACCAGCTTCAGGATTCGATGGCCCTCGTATACGCCTCGCCCAAACTGGCGCGCCAGCATCTCCTGCTGGCCGCAAGCCGCCAGTATGTCGAGGGAGATGTACAGCATTGGTGGCATCCGCCCTCCGGAATTGGGGTGCGGACCCGAATTTCGGACGATCTGCTCTGGTTGCCCTACGTCGTGAGTCACTACGTGGATGTCACGGGCGACGTCGGTATCCTGCAGGAGCTGGTCGGCTTTCTGACAGCTCCCCCACTGGAAGAGGGGCAAATGGAGGCCATGGTCGAGCCGATGCGCTCAGGTGAACGGGCCGCGCTCTACGAACATTGCCGGCGGGCCATCGATCACGCGCTGCGATTGGGCCCGCACGGTCTACCCCTGATGGGAGGTGGAGATTGGAACGACGGTATGAACCGGGTTGGCGCTGAGGGCAAGGGCGAGAGCGTGTGGTTGGCCTGGTTTATGGTCGAGGTCCTTGATCGATTCGCTAAGCTTTCCGAGCGGTACGAGCGTGAGGCCGAAGCAGAAAAGTACCGGGAGCGTGGCCGGCAGTTGCTGACCGCAATCGAGCAGCACGCTTGGGACGGGGATTGGTATTTGCGCGCCTATCATGACAGCGGCATACCGCTGGGATCCAAAGATAGCCAGGAGGCGATTATCGATTCTCTGCCTCAATCTTGGGCCGCAATCGTCGGAAGCGGCGATCCCATGCGGGCCCGCCGGGCGATGGAATCGGCGTGGCAGGAGCTGGTGCTGGAGAAGGAGCGGTTGGCACTGCTCTTCTCTCCTCCGTTTGACGGCATGGGCCCCGATCCAGGGTACATCGCCGGCTATCCGAAAGGCGTGCGGGAGAACGGGGGCCAATACACGCATGCCGCCATATGGCAGGCCATGGCCTGGGCCAGGCTAGGAGAAGGGGATCGGGCGCTGGAGCTGCTGCGCCTGATCAATCCCATTGAGCATGCCCAGAATCCCGAACAGTCGAAGCGATATGCTGTAGAACCCTACGTCGTGGCCGCCGACGTCTACAACTTGGAAGGCGCCGTCGGTCGTGGAGGCTGGACCTGGTATACAGGCTCAGCGGCCTGGATGTACCGCGTGATCTTGGAGGAGCTGTTGGGCTTGAGGGTTCGTGGCACGGTGCTTGAGCTGTCCCCGGTGATTCCCCGCCATTGGAAAGGCTTCACGATTCGCTACCGTCACGGCGACGCGCTCTACGAGATCCAGGTCGATAATCCAGAGGGCGTGGGCTCCGGCGTTGACTGGGTCGAACTAGACGGTCGACGCCTCTCTAACCGCCAGGTGCCGCTGGAACGCGGAACGGGAACACACGATGTTCGAGTGCGCATGGGGAGATCGAACCCATAACGCATTGTCATGGTCGGACCCAGGGATTTCTCTCACCTGAGAGGTTTAATCCCTGGGTCCAGACGTGCGCGCAACTACCTGGCCTGCTCCCGCCCCAATCGATTCAGCAAGTGGTACATCACGGGAACGATAAGCAACGTCAGAAAAGTCGAAGTGAAGAGACCGCCGATCACCACGGTGGCCAGCTCTGAGGCAATGATGGCGCCCTCCGAGAGTCCCATTGCGAGCGGCAATAGAGCCAACATCGCTGCGATGGCGGTCATCAAGATCGGCCGGAGGCGAGTCCTGCCGCCTTCAACCAGCGCATCGCGAGCAGACATCCCGCGCTTCTTGCGATTGGCTTGAACTCGATCAATCAGCACGATGGCGTTCGTGACAACGATGCCTACCAACATCATCATGCCGACCATTACCGGAATTCCGACTACGCTGTCGGTAAGCCAGAGGGCGATCGCGGCCCCGATCACGGCCATGGGAAGGCTGAACAAGATCGTAAAGGGATGAACCAGGGAGCGGAAGGTGATCACCATCACCACATAGACCGCGATAATCGAGATGAGCAGCGCTCTCAATGCCTGTTGGAATCCTTCCGTCTGCTGGCTTGACTCAAAGCCCTCGCTCACGGTAACTCCGGCAGGCACTATCGACTCAAGCCTCTCCTTGGCCGCGTTCGTGACGCCGATGGTGTTGGCGGTTTCGAGCTCGCCAGTATACCGAATTGCCGATTCGCCATCCACACGCAAGATCAACGCTTGCTCCCCTTGGTTACTGGACGCATTCGCCAGTCCCTCCACCTCATTGAGCGCAGTCAGAACCTCCTCGTCCAAAGCCGCAAGCTCATCCGGATCGCCTGAGAGCACGAGCGCAAGTCCTCCGAAACCGCTGCTCGATATAGATCCCGCCGAGACCGTCACATTCTCCTTGCCGAAAACTTCCTCAGCGGTGGAGCGTACCTCGGAGACGAACTGATCCACATCTTCAATATTTTCTACCCCAACTCGAATCGAGGCTGCGCGCTGGTCGATCGCGGTTCCGAGCAGCAGGTTTTGAAATCCTCCGGTAGATCCGATCTCGGAGGAGACTGTGCCGGTTCCGGGAAGAGAGGCAAGGTCCGATTCGAAACGGGCCACCTGGTCGCTAGTTTCCGCCATCGTTGTACCCTCGGGAAGAGACACGCTGGCGGTGATCTCCACTTCGCCGAAGTCTGGCAGGAAGGCCTGCGGGAGCTGGCCCATCAGGGCCATGCTGCCGACGAACAGTACTCCAGCCACAATCAGCGTCACCAGGCGATGATCGAGCACCCAGTGCAGGATTGGCGTGTACCAGCGTTGGAGAGTCGTCTCCTTCTCCTCCGGCAGGTCTTCCCGGCGGATAAACATGAATGCCAAAGCCGGGATGACGGTAACCGCAACGACAAAGCTGGAAAGGAGCGCATATGTGACAGCTACGGCGAAGGGAAGGAAAAATTGCCCCACAATGCCTCCAAGCAATCCAATGGGCAAGAAGACCACAACTGTGGTTACGGTGGAGGCCAAAATGGCGATAGAAACATCGCGCGTGCCGATCAGCACCGCATCCTTTCGATCGTCACCGCGCTGCATCTGTCGATAGATATTCTCCAGGACAACAATCGAGTCATCCACAACGCGCCCGATAGCCACCGTCAAGCCCGCCAGGGTCATGATATTGAGCGTGATGCCCAGTGGGAATATCCCGGTCGTGGCGGCAACGATGGACCCAACAACCGGTATTCCATCCGTTAGTTCGCCCAACGGATCGAGGACAATATCAGTAGCGATTGGAAGCCAACGCAGTGCGACAAACGCCATGAAGACCGATAGCGGAATGCTCACCGCAATCACGAGCGTGCTTCGCCATGAGAACTTGTACTTGCCTCTTACGGTGCCACCCAGGAACAGCAGGATCACGATCACGGCGAAGATGGCGCCGAGTACTCCCTCACGCGCCACTCCACTGATCGATTCCTGGATGAATGAAGCCTGTTCAAACACCGTATCAAACTGGATCGAGGGATTTGCCAATTCCAATTCCTCCAGCACCTCAAATGCGGCCTCGCTGGAGCTAACCGTGTTGGCCTCGGAGGTCTGGCTGATCAGTAATGACAGGCTGGGATTGCCATTTACTCGGTTTACCGTGTCGGTGGGGATGAAGGCCACTAGTGTTCCGGCTGCAATCCCCTCAAGCTCCTGGCGCAACGCGGGTTCCAGACTGGCCATGAAGTCCTCGGGAAGACCCTCGAGCACCTCCTGAGACAACAGCCTCAGAACGGCAGGAGAAAGATTCTCAAGGAAGTCCTGCTCAGTATCTGTCAGCCATTCAATCACCTCGGGTGACAGGTCACCGAGCAAATCAGGCGCAGTGGGCTGCCCACTGGACAATAGGAGATTCAAAAACTCCGCTGCACTGGGCGCAAAGCCGTTGTCTATCAAGTCGGCGGCAGTCTCGAAGGTGGGGCCTCCGGTTGCGCCGCCTTCTGGCGGCTGCACCCAAGCCCCACTCAGCAGAGGAGCGTCCGAGAGGTCCTGTTTGGCAGAATCGTCTTCTGCAAGCTGCGCCAAGATCGCGCTCAGTTGATTCTGCAGATCCGCCTCCAGGCCTTCCAGGTACTCTTGCGGCAGGGCGGCCAGCGCTTCCGGAGACATGCTGAGCAGCATCTCCGGTGTTAGATCGGCCAGCATCTGTGGAGCGAAGCTTGCAATCCCGGCCACAATCTGCGGGCTGAGATCGGCGGTGGTCGCCAGCGAGAATCCTTGGGCTTGGGCGGCGTTGATCCAACTCTCCGGAAGAGCGACACCGGCGCCAGATGCCCGCTCGGAGAATGCCTCTTGCTGTTCGGCATTCAACCCGGCGATCATTTCGGCCGGAATGGCATCCACCACTTCTTGAGGAACAGCCAGAATCATTTCCGGCGTCAGGTCCGCCAGCAGCTGAGGTGCGACGGAAAGAGCGAGTGCAACCATCTCAGGCGTCAAATCGTCGGTCGTTTCAAGCGTAATGCCCTGGTCGGCCGCAAGGCTAGTCCACGCATCAGGCAGTGGAACGCCCGCCGAATCCGGGCTCGGCTCGAGAGTTGGCGACGGGATGGCCGTTGGCGCTATCGCTGAATCAGGGAGCACCTGCCCGCCCGTTACTTGCACCTTGGCGATGTCCTCCAGGGCCTCGAGCTCGGGGATGACATCTGATTGAACGAACTCCTTCAATTCCTCAAGGGAGAGCTCAGCTGAGGAAACGCTGACGAATGCAATCGGCAGGTCCGATAGGCTGAAGGCGATCAGCTCAGGAGCCTCCATCTCGGTCGGCAGCTCGACGATATCGAGCGCGGCTTGTATCTCCTCACGTAGCAGAGATTGATCTACTCCAAATTCATTTCTGATGATCACTGCGGAGACGCCAGTGGTCGTGGTCGATTCCACGTTGACCACGCCCTCGATGTCCTCGACCGCCCGCTCAATGGGCTTCGTCACCTGATCGAGCATGTCCTCTGCAGCCATTCCGCCGTTGAAAGCGAGCACGACCGTCTGGGGGAACTCAACGGCGGGGATCAATTCCTGTTTGAATTGCGTCACGGCGAAAACGCCGCCCACCATTACCAGTATCGCGAGCGCGATAACCACCCACTTGAAGCGAAGTGAGACACGCGTCAGCCGGCCGATCAGTGATTCGATCATTATTCAACTTCTCCCATGAAACCGGGGGATCGTATCGCAGCCAGAGGGCCAAGTCAATAGCGCCCCGACGCATCGCCGGATTAGCGAGCGTGGCGGGAACGGTAGGCGTAGGGGCGGTCCTTTGATTGTGGGGAAATTGTAGGGAATGCGGATGCGGGGCGGCAGGCCTTCGGTCAGGATCGAATTTGCTCTGTGTTGATCTTATCAGCGCTCCCTCCGGGAGGTTACTTACGGCGCCAGGATCGAACCAGAACAATGCCGGAGATCACCGACAAAAAACCGGCAACCGCCCAAAAGGCCTGCCCGCTCATGAAGCTTCCGGGCAGGACGCCAATCCCCTGGAAGAACCAGACCACTCCAATAAGAATCAACAAGATACCGAAGATACCCGCAGTAGTGGTCTTCATCTTCTGAAAATGCCTTCCGGATCATCCATGGCTGGCCCTCACCTGCTCCCGATCCACCTCGCCTGAATCCAGTCGAGGCAGCGCTTCAACGAATTCTACGAGGCGCGGCTTTTTGAACGAGGCGATGCGGTCTGCCACCGATTGCTGCACTGAATCCGCGCTAAGCTCTTCGCCCGCGTTCAGCTCGACCACGGCTTTCACCGTCTCACCATACTTTTCATCTGGCACGCCGAACACGCAGACCGCGGCCACCTCCGGCAAGTCGAGAATCACGCGTTCGACTTCCGCCGGATAGATATTCTCGCCACCGGATTTGATGAGTTCTTTCTCCGGCTTGCGGCCCACGTAGTACAGGTAGCCGTCCTCATCGAAACGACCCAGGTCGCCGGTGTGGTGCCAGCCGTTTCGGCCGGCGAAGTCCGTGGCATCCGGATCCCGCCAATAGCCGGCGAAGACCAGCGGACCCTGCAGCACGATCTCACCGGGCTGGCCGACGGGAAGCTCCTGGTCGGAATCGTCAACCAGCCGGATGGTCGCCAGAGGCAAAGGCTTTCCGGCGGAACCCGGCCGCTCGTCGGCCGGCCCCATCGTAACTGCTCCACTGGTCTCGGACTGACCGAAGCCGGTCCAGAAGCGGGCGCTTGTTTCCGCCTGCAGTTTGCGGATCGTTTCGGGGCTATCGAGCCCAAACACCATCCGAAGTTTCTCCCACTTGGCCTCGCCTCGTGCGTCCATCAACATCTGGAGCACCGGCGGAAAGTCCGCCATCAGGGTCACGCCGTGCTCATCGATCATCTGGGCCGAAAGCCCAGGATCGAAGGCGGGTGTCACCACATTGGCGCCCCCCGCGGCGTTTGTTGCAAGGGAAAGCCCCAAACCGGTGATGTGAAAGAGCGGCAGTGCCGCCAGGTGCCGATCGGCGCGTGTCAACCCAATGGAATCGATGATTTGGCTGTTTGCATAGAATAAATTGCCATGAGTAAGAATGGCGCCGCGCGGCACGCCGGCCACAGCGGCGGTCGAGATAATGACGAACGGATCGCCTGGCTTGACCGCTGCCGGAGGCTGTGAGGCGTCGGCATAGAGCTCCAATAGAGGGCGAAAGCCTTCGACGGGCGTATCGCCGATCACGATTCTTGTATCTATCGAGCTCAGATCCAGGCCTTCCAGTTGAGCCACGTGCTCGACTCCTACCATGAGGCAGCCGGGGTCGGCCAGGTCCAGCACCATGCCAACTTCTTCGGCACTCAGTCGCCAGTTGATCGGATAGGCGACCATCCCGGTTTTGGCGCAAGCGCCATAGAGCTCCAGGTACTCGAGCGAATTCTGAGCGAGAACGCAAATCCGATCGCCGGGTCTCAGTCCGGTCTGCGATAGTCCGGCAGCGAGGCGGTCGACGCGTTCTAAAACTTCGCCGTGCGAGAGTGACTTTTCAGGACTAATGGCTGCCAGTTCGTCCCCAAATTGGCGGGCATTCAGTGACAGGATTTCGTAGTGGGTCTTCATGTGCTCCCCCATACTTGGCCTCGAGGCAGCTAAGGGACCCGCTCCAAGGCGACGGAGTGAGTGGACATTACTGCGAACGATTGAATTGGAGATTTGCGTGGTCCGGTTGGATGGCTGTTGAGTTGGCGCTCGTAGAGCAGGCGCTTCGGTGCAAGCGACGTGTCATTGC
>JBGMQN010000050.1:16239-27609 GCA_048054495.1 Anaerolineales bacterium | reverse complement strand
ATTGCTTCGCTTCGCTCGCAATGACATCCTGTGTTAGGGGCGATCAACCCAGCCACCGCTTGCGGCGGCGGTAATGCTTCACATCTCGATAGCTCTTCCGCTCGCCGAGCTGCGTCAGCCCAAGGTAAAACTCCCTGATGTCCTCGTTTTCCGCAAGTTCATGGGCCGGACCATCGAGCACGACCCGGCCAGTTTCCATTACATACGCATAGTCGGCAACGTCGAGCGCCACCCGCGCATTCTGCTCCACCAGCAGGATCGGAATCCCTTGCTCCTCGGTGATCTTGCGGATTACCTTGAAGATCTCACGTACCAGCAACGGCGCCAGACCCATAGAGGGTTCGTCCAAGAGCAGTAGCCGGGGTCGAGCCATCAGCCCACGCCCGATCACTAACATCTGCTGCTCACCACCCGACAAGTATCCGCTGGTGCGTTTTCGAAGATCCCTCAAGCGTGGAAAGTAGTCATAAACCCTTTCCAAGTCCGCGGCGGAACTCCCTCTCTCTCTGCTTGCCAGGGATCCTGCGATTAGGTTCTCCTCCGCGGTAAGGTGCTGGAAGAGGCGTCGGCCCTCAAGCACCTGCACGATTCCTAGACGGACGATGTCTTCCGCGGGCAATCGATCGATCCGCTTGTCTTCCAAGTCAATGCTGCCGCGGGTAACTTCGCCTTCTTGGCTATGAAGCAGGCCGGAGATGGCCTTCAAGGTGGTGGACTTGCCGGCGCCATTGGCACCCAGGAGCGCTACGATCTTGCCTTCCGGCACCTCCAAAGACACCCCGCGCAACACCAGGATGACGTTGCTGTAGATGACTTCGATGTTGTTGAGGCTCAGCATGTTTAGAGATGCCGCGGGGGGCGAATCCACGGTAGTGGGCTCGCCCCCAACAGCGCTGTTTCGCGACTACGGTCGCAAGTCTGGCGCTTCCGTCCAGTCCTGCAGGATCACAAAAGCGTCCGGTCCACCTTGTATCTGCCGCATCTGCAGCAGATTGGGCGCCCGCCGACCGTTGGTGAAATCAACTTCAACCAGACCGCCCAGGGCGTTATAGCCCTCGATCTGGACCAGTTGGTCGTAGATCGCTTGGCCGGTTAGGTTATCGAAGCCCACCTCCAGGATGGCGTTCTCGATCGCCACTTTGGCAACGTCCAGGAAGCCCTGGATCAGCAGTCGTCCGATATTGTGCTCGCCAGGCCCGCGCTCGTTGGCGTCGAAGTTCTCCTGGGCGAACTGAATGGCCGGATTGTCGGTCTCCGACCACCAGGCGAAGGGGAACGGTGCGTAAAAGCCCACACCGTAGGCCGGGTCCGCAAGGAAAGCGAAGGTCCCGACGTCCATGGCCCAGTTGTTGCCGCCCACCAGGAACTCAGCCCGCAAGCCCAGTGCATTCAGGTCATTGAGCAAGGCGGCGGGACCGAAGGCCAGGGTGTTGGTATAGATGACGTTCGCGCCGGCTGCTTGAGCGTTCAGGATGGCGGTTGTCGTGTCGGCGGTTGGAGAGAGATCAAAGAGTTCCTCGTGCACGATCTCGACTCCCAGGTCGTCCGCGTAGGCTCGGCTCTCGGCCGTGAGTGCACCCTCGCCATAGGATCCCGGCCAACTCAGGTAGGCAAGCTTGACCTCATCGCCCGCGCCGGCAGGTTTGACATCCGCCCAGTTCTCGGTGATGTAGTCCAGGAAGAACCCGAACTGATCCGGATAGATCGGAGCACCGCCAAAGATGTAGCCATCTGGAATCCCGTAGAAGGCCTCCGCGCTCAAGCCAGCACCGATGACTGGAATCTTATCTTCCGCGAGCCGCTGGTAGAGAGCGACTTCTTCCGGAGATCCGTACATCAGGAAGAGCAGGACGTTGTCGTCGGTGCCTGTGAACCGATCATAGGCCGCCACGGCCTCGTCCACCGATCCACCCGTGTCTGCAAACTTCATCTCGACAGTGGCCCCGAAGATCCCGCCGGTGTCATTTATGTACGCCACCATGTCGTTGGCGCCGTTCACCAAGGGCCCGGTGATGGAGGCGTACGGTCCCGAGATATCGCCGAAGTGATAGAGCGTGATGGTTTCACCAGTCAGATCCGGTGGACCCTCCTCCATCGGCTCCTCGGTCGGCGCGGGAGCCTCGGTGGCAGCGGGAGCCGCGGTCGGCTCGGGAGGCGGGGGAGCTTCGGTAGGCTCCGGAGTGGCCGTCGCACACGCAGCCAGCAAGAGCGCCAGGATCGCCAGGCCTGCAATCGTTAGTTTCCGCATGTTGTTCTCCTCCTATGTTTATCAGGTAGCGGATTGCTAGTTCGTCAGATGCTTCGTCATGTCCCAGGTTTTAATGGAGCAGTCAGCCTCCTTTCGGATGCAAATTGGATTTCACTAGTAGGAAAATGGCCTGAGCCTCCAAGAGGCTTTGATGGTCTGCCATCGGTGGGCCAGCCCGCGCGGTTCCAGGATCAGGAACAGCATCAAGGTGAGCCCAAAGAAAAGCGGTTTGAAAGCCTGCACAGCATAGCCTGCGCTCCCCGGGAACAGCTGTATGAAGGCAGGCGCAAGCACAGTGGCGCCCTCAGTCAGCAGCTGGACCGTGATGGCGCCTAAAAATGGACCGAGCGAGGCACCCAGTCCGCCTACGACGAGCATTCCGAGAAGAACGATCGAGTCGACCAGATTGAAAGTTTCGGAGTTGATGTGTCGAAAATAATGCGCGGAAAGCGCTCCGGCCAGGCCTGCGTACACCGCGGCCAGGAAGAAAGAGATGAGTTTGTAGCGAAAGAGATTGACTCCCAGTAGTTCCGCTGCCAGATCATTGTCACGGATGGCCACGAATGCCCTGCCCAGCCGCGATCGGGCGATGTTGTGAGCAACTACAGTGGTGATGAGCAGCACTGTGGCAGTTAGCAAGATATAGCTGTCGGGATCGTCAAACCGAATTCCAAACAGAACCGGCACTTCGACGATCAGACCTTGAGCTCCATTTAGGATATCAGGAAAGGCGTGTCGCAAGAACCAGGGGATGATGAATTGGGCTGCCAACGTCGCCATCGCCAGATAGAAGCCCTTGACTCGCAATGATGGAAGCCCAAAGAACAGTCCCACCAGGCCTGCACCAAGGCCAGCCAGCGGAAGAGCGAAGACAATGGACATGCCGAGATTGCCTACCAGCAAGGCCGAGATGTATCCGCCCACCATCATGAAGGCCGCCTGGCCGAGCGAGATCTGACCGGTGTAGCCAATCAGCAGATTCAACCCCTGAACGGAGATGATGGCGATCCCGATGCGGTTTGCCAACGCTACGGTGCTGCGGTTGGCATAGAGCGGCATGGTGTAGAGCGCAACAATGGAGATGGCCAGCAGGACCCACTGCCATTTACGGCGGATGGTAGCCATATCGTAGGCATAACTGGTATCGAACTCGCCCGCAGGTCGCAGCACAGCCACCGGCTAAATCCTTTCGATCCGTCGTTGCCCGAAGATCCCCTCCGGGCGAATCAAGAGCACGATTAGCAGCACGATGTAGGGCATGATCTCCGACAAGTCTCGGATCCAGGGCTCGGTCGAGGCCTTGGTGAGTCCGACCGAGGCCCCGATGATCAATCCTCCCACGATCGTGCCGGGTATGGAGTCGAGGCCTCCCAGCAGCACGGTCGCGAAAGCAGACAGGACAACCAGAGACAAACTCATGTCCAGCCCGCTCGAGGTAGCCAACAACACACCGGCGACGGTGGCTACCATGGCCGCCATCGCCCATGAGACTCCGAATATCCTACGGATGCGAAGACCAACGCTTTGCGCCAACTCGTGATCCTCGGAAGTTGCCCGCATCGCTAGACCGGCTCGGCTAAATTTAAAGAAGGCGCCGATGAGGACGACCGCCAGGATGGCGACTATAAAGGACCACACCAAGTTTTGTTTGAGGATGACCGTGATCTGATTGTCGTTGAAATAGAAGGGCGTCGGTATTCGGTACGGATTCTCAGTTGAGAACAGATGTGGGAAGTTCCTCTGCGTGCCTCCGAACAACAGCAGCGCTACGCCTTGCAGGAATTCACCAAGCCCAAGCGTCATCAGTATGATTGCAAAAAGCGGCTGTCCCGTCATCGGACGCAGCGCTAATCTCTCGATAAGCAGACCCAGCAGGGCAGCAAGTACCAGTGCGAGCAGAATTGAAATTGCGATCGGCCATTCCAATTCAAGAGCGAAATACCATGTGAATAGGGCGCCAAGGAGCAGAAGCTGGCCCTGGGCAAAATTGAAGATATAGGTGGCTTTGTAGATGAGCACGATCCCCAGGGCGATCAGCGCGATCGGGCCCCCGGCCATTAGCCCCGCAAGACCGAACTGGGGGACCAATTGCCAATTCATGCTGCGCCGTTCTCCAGCGACTCGATTCGCAACGTGGAATCGATCTTTCCTTCTCGCCCGTCTTGGTATTTCACAACGTCGCTGATCTGCAGCTCTCTCTCACCAGAGTAGAGCGAGTCGATCACCTCGGAGTAGCGCTCGAACAGAAATCCTCGACGCAGCTTGCGAGTGCGAGTCATTTCACCTTCGTCGGGGTCAAATTCCTTGTGCAGCAGGACAAACTTGCGCACGCGGCCGGATTCGGGCAAGGTCCGGTTCATCTCTTCGACGTCCTTGCGGATAAGCTCGTACACTTCCGGCTTCTGCGAGAGGTCGGTAAGGGTGGTATACGGGACTCCTTGCTTTTCGGCCCAGCGGCCTACGTTCTCAAAGTCGACCGTAATGATGGCGGCCACGTAATCGTGCCGGGCATCTCCGAGAGTGAGTGCGTGGCTGATGTACGGGCTGAACTTGAGCCGTCCTTCGATGAACTGCGGGGAGTATTTCTCGCCACTGCTAAGCTCGATCATGTCCTTGAGACGATCTAGATAGATGAGGTGGCCATCTTCATCGATATGGCCGGCATCCCCGGTGCGGAACCACGATGTATTCTGCGAATCGACATATAGGGCGGCATTCGTCTGGTCCGAATCCTTGTGGTAGCCATGGAACAGTCCAGGGCCCGAAAGTAAGATCTCACCTTCTTCGGAGATGGCACAGTGCGATCCTGGGATGGGCTCGCCAACCGAGGCGAACTTGACATCCTCGCGCCGGTGAAGCAGTGCGCCTCCAGTGACTTCGGTTGAACCGTAGATTTGCCGCAATGGCAGTCCCAGAGCGCGGAAGAACCGGATAACGTCCGGGCTGAGCGCGGCACCGGTGGTATAGGCGTCTCGGGCCTTGTGCAGTCCGAATTGGCTCAACAACGGCCTGAACACCGCGCGGTTGCCGATCCATCTCAAGGCGCGCCACCCCAGCGGCACTTCTTTGTGCTGGAACTCAAACTCGGCCGCGCGATAGCCAATGGGAAGAAAGAGATCGTAGAGCGTACGATTGAGCCAGTTGCTGTCCAAGATACGTGCGCGGATGGTGGCGACCAGCGTCTCCCAAAGCCGAGAATTGTAGAGCAGCTGGTCCGGTGCGATCTCGCGAATATTCTCACGCACGGTCTCCGGGCTTTCGGCGAAGTTCAGGATGACGCCATTGACGACGTGCGGAGAGATGTCCAGCGCGGCCCCCGCGATCCAGGCCAACGGCAGAAACGAGACGTGGTCGTCTGTGTCGCGGAGCGGATCGATTTCACCGAAGGCTTGAACGGCATAAACGAAGTTTGAATGACTGATGATCGCTCCCTTGGGAAGCCCGGTCGTTCCAGATGTGTAACAGAACATGGCCGGATCGCTGCCCATGCCCGCCTCGATCATGGCCTCGAAGTGCTCGTCCGGATCGCCGAGCGATGGGTCCCACTGACCCTGGACGTCCCGGAAGTCCATGAGCCAGGGGTCGTCGTAGCCCCACATACCCCGGTTGTCCCAGTAGATCACCTTTTTCACGAGCGGCAGATCGGATTGCACATCAAGCAGCTTGTCGCACTGTTCTTGATCGCCTGCTACGACGAATGCGGCGTCACAATGCTCCACCACGTACGCCGCCTCGGGAGGCGTCACGTCGGTGAATAGGCCTACCACGGCGCCACCAGCTGCCATCACGCCGAACGCTGCCCACAGGTATTCGCGGTCGTTATCCCCGATGATCGCTACTCGGTCGCCGCGCTTGAGACCCATGGATACCAGCCCCAAACTGAAGTCGCGTACCTGCAGGTAGGACTCATCCCAGGTGAGGCTCTGCCAAATACCGAAGTCTTTCTGGCGCAGGGCGACCTTGCTGGTACCGCGATAGCTGTGGACCTTTTCGAGCCAGTGTTTAGCCAGCGTTTCGGTAGGTTCGATCAATGCGCCTCTCCCAGGTAGGCCTTGATCACCTTCGGGTCGTTGCGGATATCCGAAGGAGGGCCTTCGGCGATTTTCTCGCCGAAGTCCAGTACAACCACCCGGTCCGCGATGTCCATTACCAGGCCCATATCGTGCTCGATCAGCATGATGGTGGTGCCCTTCAACTCATGCACATCGAGGATGAAACGCGCCATGTCCTCTTTCTCCTCGACGTTCATACCCGTCATCGGCTCGTCAAGGAGCATCAAGGTCGGCTCCATAGCCAGCGCCCTTCCAAGCTCCACCCGCTTGCGGAGTCCATAAGGAAGCGCACCAACCACCGCCTTGCGAATGGCCTCGATCTCAAGGAAGTCGATGATTTCCTCTACCGCGTGTCGGTGCTGAATGTCTTCCTTGTGGCCGAACCCCCAATAGATCATGGATCCGAGTATCCCCGTACGCATATGGATGTGGCGGGCCGCCATCAAGTTATCGAGTGTGGTTAGGCCGCTGTAGAGAGCTGGATTCTGGAAGGTACGTGCAATTCCAAGGGTGGGGACTTTGTGCGCAGGGATGCTAGAGATTTCTTGATCCTGAAAGATGATCTCGCCACTGTCCAGCCGATAAAAGCCATTGATGGCATTGAGCAGCGAGGTTTTGCCGGCTCCGTTGGGCCCGATGATGGCGAGGATTTCGCCCTCGGCGACATCGAAACCGACTTCTTTGAGCGCATGGATGCCTCCAAAGCTCAGGCTAGCTTTGTGTAGGCTGAGGTGGCTTGGACTCATAGATGACGGACGAACGTGGGATCCAATTTCTCTTTCGATTGATTCAGGTAGCGCCACCAAGCGCGGCCGCTAGACGCCCAGGACAGAATCTCCGTGTGAGGAGCGGGAATTCGCTGGACCGGTAGGATGAAGACCCCAATCGTACCAGAAGCGAACGCAAGTGTTCACAATAACAATGGTCTTGTGAGTATTAACCCCGATTTGAGGAATAGGTGGCGGGACACCCAGCGGGGGCCCTTCCGCCCCTGTGAAAGGCTGCAATGGGAATTAATCCGCAGGAGGTATCATCTCGTGCACGCCGTATGGCCGCCCAATCGAGCTCAAGCAACCAGATCGCGAATGAGACCATCGAGGCCTACCGCGCCAAGACTTACCTTCGCGAACGAAGGTTGGGCACCGTAGAGCAGGCCGTTGAATTTGTGCAGGAACGCGGCTTCGTCTTCTTCTGGCCCATCAAGGACATCGAGTTTCCGAGCCTCTGGACGGCGGTAGCCGGGGATCGAGCGGTGGCCTCCGAGCACGACGACCCGGGCCATGTCACTTGGGGCTGGAAGGACCAGATGCTTGGGAAGCGCAAATGGTATTACGCCAAATTACTGCGCAAGAAGGCAACGCTCATTTCCCTGAAGGTCGCTCCCTACTTCTATGCGCTTACCGAAAACTACGGGGATCCGGAGGGCGACTATCTCGTTCAGTACGAGGCCGGCCGTCTGAAGCAGGAGAACAAGCAGGTCTATGAGGTGCTGCTCCGCCAGGGGCCGATGGATACCGTAGCTCTTCGCCGCAAAGTCGGGCTGACCAGCAAAGGTAGCAAGTATCGATTCGAGCGGGCGCTGGTTGAGCTGCAGAAAGACATGAAGATCCTGCCGGTCGGAGTAGCGGAGGCTGGTGCCTGGAACTATGCCTTTATCTTCGATATTGTGTCGCGCCATCTTCCGGGCCTGCTGGATAAGGCTCGGCAAATACCCGAATCCGAGGCACGACTGAAGCTGACTGAGCTCTACTTTCGCTCGCTCGGTGCCTCTTCAGCGCGAGAGTTCGGCAAAGTGTTCGGGTGGCGCAAGGCGCAGCTGAGGGTGGCTGTTCAGCAGGCGGAGCAGGCGGGATGGGTGCGCAGTGGGGTTAAGCGCGAGCACTCCGACGAAGAGCTGATCGCCCTATCCGAACTACTCTAGGGCAGCCCGAACGGTAAACTCCCTGAAGCCTTTCGAGTCGACTCGATCGTCGCGTTTGGTTCGCTGCGCAGCGCGCAGCTCGTCAGTAACCTGGTGTTGGCGATCGCGCTGGTTGGCATGCATTTGCTTGTGCGTACGCATGCTCCGGATTCCCGAACCTGAGCTCCCCCCGTTTCTCGGTTCTCAAAGCGCTGGACTATAATCCAAGCGCTCACCGACTCGTAAGAAAAGTAGGCCTCATTAGCTCGAAGCTCTAGACGCGGTCTCAGCAAAACTGAGTCTGCGACATCAAGAAGGGATACTCGATGCCTGATTTCAAGGACCGTGTGGTCGTGGTTTCCGGCGCGGCTGGGAACCTGGGCGGAGTGGTTTCGCATGCCTTCGCCGCTTTGGGCGCGCATATGGCCCTCCTGGACCGAAGGCCGGGCCGTCTCCAGGAAGTATGCGGCCAATTGGCGGATGATGTGTCCCATTTGCTCATTGGAACGGTTGATATGACAGACGCGGATTCGGTTGAAAACAGCTTTCAGCAAGTCATAGACAAGCATGGTCGCGTGGATATTCTCATCAATGCCATCGGCGGGTTTCGAGGCGGTACTCCGATTCATGAAACCAGCCTGGAAAGTTGGGACTTCATGTTCGAGCTGAACGCACGCTCGGTGTTCCTCTCTTGCCGAGCCGCCGTGCCGCAGATGCTCAAGCAAGGTAGTGGAAAGATCGTAAACATCGGGGCCAGGCCAGGCGTGAAAGGCGCAGCGAATGCGGGTGCCTACTCAGGGGCCAAGAGCGCTGTGATCCGACTCACGGAGAGCCTGTCTGAAGAGTTGAAAGAGCAGGGAATCAACGTCAACTCCGTGTTGCCGGGTCATATCGATACGCCTGAGAACCGCGAACAAACACCGGAGGCGGACTTTTCGCGTTGGGTGGCACCCTCGGCGGTTGTGGAAGTGATCCTGTTCCTTGCCTCGGAGGCGGCCAGTGCAGTTCACGGAGCCGCCATCCCGGCCTACGGCACCGGTTGAGCCGAGTGAACAGGGTTAGATGCGAAGTAGATTCAGTTGAGGCGCGAGCCCAGATCGATGTGAGAGCGGACAGTTGACTGAGCGCGTAACCTTCTTGACCGAAGGTGGAAAGGTGCTGCCGGCGCTGACCGAAGATCAAATGCGAGAGGTGGATCGCATCGCCATGGAAGACTTCGGGCTCGGAGTGCTGCAGATGATGGAAAATGCCGGCCGCAACCTGGCGCTGCACGCCATCGAGAATGTGGACGACCCGAACGCTGAGATCGTCATCCTGGCGGGATCCGGAGGGAACGGCGGAGGAGGCATCAGCTGCGCACGCCATCTGCGAAATCGCGGGTATCGTGTCCGGCTTCTTCTAACAAAGGATCCATCCGAGCTGCGCGGCTCTGCCGCCGCTCAATTCCATATCGTGGAGCAGGCCGGCCTCAGGGCGACCTCCGCCTCGGAGGCCGAAGAGCGTATTCGGCAGGCAACGCTGGTGATCGATGCGCTCATTGGCTACAGTCTCAAGGGTGCGCCGCGTGGAATAACCAAGAATCTGATTGAGACGGTCAATGAATTCTCAGACCGTACACTATCGCTGGATATTCCCTCTGGCCTTGATTCGACCAGCGGCGAGACCCCCGGCGTGTCGATCAAGGCGCACCGTACACTGACGTTGGCCTTGCCTAAGACCGGTCTCCGCAAAGTTTCCGGCGAGCTTTATGTTGCGGATATCGGGATCCCCCCGGAAGTCTACGCACCCCTTGGATTTGCCCTTGAGCCCTTTTTTGGAGCTGCCTACTGGGTGCGTATTACGAGAGCGGAGTGAGCAAGAGTGGAGAAGGAGATCGGTCGAGTCTGATTGCACCGAAAAGGAGCCCATCTTGGATGTAACAGCACGAAATGAAATTGGCTATCAGGTGGAGATAGAAGCCGCAGGACATCATCTGCACGCGGACGAAAGCCCGGAAGGGGGGCCGACCAGCGGCCCCGACCCCTACGCGCTGCTCCTGGCCTCGCTGGGGGCATGCAAGGCGATGACCGTGCGTATGTACGCCAACCGCAAGGGCTGGCCGCTGGAAACGATAAATGTAAGCTTGAGCATCCACAAGATGTACGCAAGAGACTGCGAAGACTGTGAGAGCGATGCAGACGCCAAAGTTGACATTATTGAAGAAGAGCTTTCCTTTGAAGGCGATCTCACAGATGAGCAGCGGGAGAGGCTGGCCTGGATCGCCGATCGCTGCCCCGTGCACCGAACCCTGACTAGCGAAACCAAGATTCGGCGGAAAGTTGGGGCCTAGTAGCAGCCACGAACCAACTCTGCCACCCGAGGTGGAGAGTACGCCCGCACTGCAAGATAGAAGCGGTCGTAGGTCTTTCCCAAGCGGGTTGGTATCATTGCTGCGGATTTGATTGAGATCATCATGACTAAACTTGAGGAACTGGCCAAACTGGGTCAATCGGTCTGGTATGACAACATCCGGCGCGCCCTGCTTGATTCGGGTGAGATGGCGGATCTGATCGGGCAAGGGGTCACTGGAGTGACTTCCAACCCGACCATCTTTGAAAAGGCTATAGCTGGGAGCACGGACTATGACGAGGCACTTCATGAGCTGGTTGAGGCCGGACTCGAGGTGGCGCAGATTTATGAAAAGCTGGTTCTGGACGACATCGCACGTGCCGCAGATCTGCTGCGTCCAGTCTATGACCAGACACACGGGCTCGACGGATTCATTAGCATCGAAGTAAATCCGATGCTGGCATACGACACTCAGGGGACGGTGTTGGAGGCCAAGCAGCTCTTCGAAGAGCTCGGGCGGCCGAATGTGTTGATTAAAGTTCCGGCCACCGCGGAAGGTGTGGCCGCGATCCGCACCCTCATCAGCGATGGCATCAACGTCAATGTGACGTTGATATTCTCGATCGAGAACTACTCCGATGTCGCGGAGGCCTATCTTGCTGGCCTTGAGGATCGTTTGGCAGCGGGCTCACAGGATCTGGAGATCGCCTCGGTTGCGTCGTTTTTTGTCAGCCGCGTAGACACCGCGGTCGATCGAGCGCTGGGAGGGATCGGGGCTGGGGCCACAGCCGCCTCGGAGCTCATGGGCAGAGCGGGGGTCGCAAACGCAAAGGTAGCCTATG
>JBGMQN010000050.1:6124-16139 GCA_048054495.1 Anaerolineales bacterium | reverse complement strand
GCCGCCTCGGAGCTCATGGGCAGAGCGGGGGTCGCAAACGCAAAGGTAGCCTATGAGCGATTCAAGGAGATCTATAGCGGAGAGCGATGGGAGCGGCTGGCGGAAAACGGTGCGCGGGTTCAGCGCCCGCTCTGGGCCAGTACGAGCACGAAGAGTCCGACCTTGCCGGATACGCTCTACGTCGACTCGCTCATCGGGCCAGATACCGTCAACACCATCCCACCCGCCACCCTACAAGCTTTCATAGACCATGGCACGGTCTCGCGATCCCTGGATGACGACCTTGAATCGGCCGTGGCTCATATGGAGCGGCTGTCTGCCATGGGACTCGACCTGGCCAGCATAACGGACGACCTTCAGGAGGAAGGAGTTTCAGCGTTTGCCCGATCGTTTGATGCCATGATGAATGCCATTGCACTCAAGCGAGAGCGACTGTTGGCCGAATGGGAACATATTTCCATGAACTTGAATGGATATGGACCCGCAGTAGATTCAGCGCTGGAGCAGATGGGCCGTGAGAAGGTGCTCTCGCGCATCTGGACCCATGACCACACCGTCTGGAAGCCCGATCCGGATGAAATCTCTAATCGCCTCGGATGGCTAAACACCGCCGAGGTGATGCTCGACAATCTGCACGACCTGCAGAAGCTAACGGATTGGGCAAGGGCCGATGGATACGACCAAGCGTTGCTTCTCGGGATGGGTGGATCGAGTTTGGCGCCAGAAGTATTCTTGAAAACCTTCGGCGTTGCGCAGGGCTTCTTCGAGTTGGAAGTGCTCGATAGTACCGACCCCGGCGCGGTACTCTCCGCTGCGAAGCGCTTTGATCCCGCACGCACCCTGTACATTATCGCCACGAAGTCGGGTGGGACGGTCGAGACGCTGTCCTTGTTCAAGTATTTCTACAATCAAGTGCAAGGTGTGGAAGGAGCCGGCCGGACCGGCCCTCATTTCGTTGCGATTACCGATCCTGGGAGCCGGCTGACCGAGCTTGCCAGGCAGTTCGACTTCCGGGCCACCTTTCTCAATGACCCGAATATTGGCGGCCGGTACTCCGCACTGTCATTTTTCGGATTGGTGCCCGCGGCGCTGATCGGGGTCGACGTGGCGCAAGTGCTCGATCGATCGCTGTCCATCGCATGTGCCTGCGAGTCCTGTGTCGGCGCAGATGACAATCCGGCAGCAAGGCTGGGCGCGGTCTTGGCCGAGCTTGCCAAACAAGGTAGAGACAAGCTCACGCTTGTGGCCGACCCACCCTTGGAGAGCTTTGGTGACTGGTTGGAGCAGTTGATCGCCGAAAGCACCGGTAAGGAGGGACGCGGAATCCTCCCGGTGGTCGGTGAGCAGATAGGGGAGCCGGGATTGTATGGTGAGGACCGCCTCTTCGTTTATTTACGGCTCGACGGAGACAACAGAAATGATGCCGCAGTGGAAAAACTGGAGCTCGCGGGCCATCCCGTGATCCGAATTCGAATCCACGATTTATTTGACCTGGGCGGCCAATACTTCCTCTGGGAAATGGCAACCGCAGTCGCCGGTCATCGGCTGGGCATCAATCCCTTTAACCAACCGAACGTCGAGGCCGCCAAAGTGCTGGCCCGCGAACTAATAGAGGCATTCGCCGCGGAAGGCGGGCTCCCGGCTCAGCAGCCCGCTCTTGTCGACTCGAATCTAGAGCTGTACGGTGATGTCAGTGCGGATAATCTGCGTGGCGCGCTGTCGGCATTCCTTGACGAAGCTCAACCCAATTCCTACGTCGCACTACAAGCCTATCTACAACCAAGCCGCGAGGTTTCTGAGAGCCTTCAGGAACTCAGGGTTTCGCTTCGCGCACGCACGCGCCTGGCCACTACGCTTGGCTTCGGGCCCCGCTACCTGCACTCAACCGGTCAGCTGCACAAGGGAGATGCGGGAGCAGGCTTATTCATCCAGATCACGGCGGACGATGAGCGCGATGCGAAGATCCCAGATGAGGCGGGTTCGCCGGATGGCTCCCTGAGCTTCGGTACCCTTAAGGCAGCCCAAGCCATGGGCGATCGGAAGGCGCTTGAAGGTGCGGGCAGGCGCGTGGTCCGGCTCCATATCAAGGGTGATATCCGTGAAGGGTTGACCCGCGTCGTCGAAGCGCTGGATTAGGCGGATCGGACCCCCATTTACGGAGAACACAAACGTTGATCCGAGCAATGATCTTCGATCTGGATGGTACGTTGGTGCAGACCGAGAAGCTCAAGGCAATCTCCTACGCCCGCGCGGCGGTAGAGTTCGGTCCGCAAGACCTCCGCGAAGAGCAGGTAATCGAGGCCTTCAAGCATGTTGTTGGTCTCTCCCGACGGGAGGTTGCACAGCACCTGGTTGATCGCTTTCAATTGCAGGCCGAGGCGCGTGAGAGGATGTCGGAGTACGGGGTCGATACTCCCTGGCAAGCATTTATCCAGGCCAGGCTCCGCCACTATGAGCAGATGTTGGCCGATCCGGAGGTTATCCTGAAAAACCAATGGCCGCAGAATCTGGCCGTCCTGGAAATGGCGCGTGCCAATCAGTGTCGCATCGGCTTGGCGACCATGTCCCGCTGTCGGCAAGCGACGCGCGTGCTTCAGATCTTGGACCTGCAGCGCGCGTTTGATTTCATCGCCAGCATAGATGACGTGCAGAAAGGAAAACCCGACCCAGAAATATACGAGCTTGTATCGCGAGAATTACAGATTGATGCCGCCGAGTGCCTGGTACTGGAAGATTCACCCTCCGGTGTTGCGGCGGCAATCGCGGCCGGCATGTGGTGCATCGCCGTGACCACTCCCTTTACCTATGATGGCGTCCACAAGCAGGCCCTGCTTCCCTCCGAGTGGATCGTGGACGAACCTGAGCAGGTAATGGAGGTGGTGGACCGGATGCTGGAAGCGCGTCGGCTGGATGATTGAAGCCCATAAGGAAGCCGCCGCGCTCAAGGCGGTTGAGTTCGTCGAGCCCGGAATGATCGTCGGCCTGGGCTCTGGAAGCACTGCAATCTACGCCGTGCGTGAGATCGGGCTCAGGTTCAACGAGGGCGAGCTCGATGGGATCCTTGGAGTACCGACCTCTCTGCAGGTTGCGCAAGAGGCCAGCGAATTGGGGATTCCCCTGACGGCGCTGGACGACCATCCGCAAGTGGACCTGACCATTGATGGCGCGGATGAGGTCGATCCGCAGCTTGAGCTCATTAAGGGCGGAGGGGGCGCGCTGCTGCGGGAAAAAATCGTAGCGCAGGCAAGCCGGAGAGAGATCATTGTGGTGGATGAGACGAAGCTCTCAGACAAATTGGGCGCTCGCTTTGCCCTGCCGGTCGAAGTGCTGCCATTTGGGTGGGCTCCAGAGGCCGCCTATCTTGAATCTCTTGGAGCCTCTGTTACGCTGAGGGAGACTCAAGGTGGAGAGCCCGCTGTAACGGATCAGGGGAACTGGATCCTCGATGCCGAATTTGGGCCCATAGAGGATCCCCGCGCGCTCTCGGACCAGCTCGACCAGCGGGCAGGTGTTGCGGCGCATGGTTTGTTCATCGGACTGGCAACCGATCTCATGGTAGGCGGCAGTAACGGCGTGCGCCATTTGGATAAATCCTAAGGAAAATTCTATGCAAATCGGTATGATCGGATTAGGGAAGATGGGCGCAAACATGACCACCCGGCTGCTGCAAGGTGGGCACAATGTTGTGGCGTTCGACCGAAATGGTCCTAATGTCGAGGCCGCGGTAGATCAGGGAGCGCAGGGTGTCGCATCGCTGGGGGAAATGGCCTCCGCACTGAGCGCTCCGCGCGCGGCCTGGGTGATGGTGCCGGCGGGAGCACCGACGGAGGGAGTGATCACGGATCTAGCAGCTTCATTTGAGCAAGGGGACACCCTCATTGACGGCGGCAACAGCAACTACAAGGACACGATGCGGCGCGCCGAGGCGTTGGGCGCACGCGGTATGCATCTGGTAGATGTGGGGACCAGCGGAGGGATCTGGGGGCTGACCGAGGGCTACAGCATGATGGTTGGGGGGGAAAAAGAGGCGGTGGGGAGGCTAACACCGATATTGGAAACTCTGGCGCCGGGACCGGAGCAGGGCTGGGGCCATGTCGGCCCGAGCGGTTCAGGCCACTTCGTGAAGATGGTTCACAACGGTATCGAGTATGGGTTGATGCAGGCCTATGCCGAAGGATTCGAAATCCTGCGCAAGAAGGAGCAATTTGATCTGGACTTGCACCAGGTGGCCGAGATATGGCGCTTCGGCAGCGTGGTACGCTCATGGTTGTTGGACCTGACCGCGGCCGCTCTGGAGGAGGATGCCTCGCTTAGTGAGCTGGAGGGCTGGGTAGCCGACAGTGGGGAGGGGCGCTGGACAGTGGCGGACGCAATTGACCTGGACGTGCCGGCGCCTGTGATCACCCTGTCGCTCATCATGCGTCTTGTGAGTCGGCAAGATGAGAGCTATGCTGCCAAACTGCTGGCGGCCATGCGCAACCAGTTTGGGGGGCATGCGGTGAAGCGGGCCGAAGAGGAATAACAGGGCGGGACGATGGAAAACGGATTGTCTACTTCTATTGTCATCTTTGGAGCTTCGGGCGACCTGACCCGGCGCAAACTGGTGCCGGCGCTGTTCCAGCAGTGCACCAAGGGCCGCATCCCGGGCTCCATCAACATCGTTGGGACTTCGCGCAGCGAGTACTCACACGATGAATTTCGGCAGCAGATGTTCGATGGAATGGCGGAGCTTTCCGGGATCGTCCCGGATGGTAGCCATTGGGAGAAATTCTCTAAGAACCTCTGGTACGTGCCGGGAGATGTCAGTCAGGAGGCCGATTATGGGAAGCTTGAGCAGTTCCTAGTCGAAAAGGAGGACGGGCCCGCCAACCGTCTGTACTATCTGGCCACAGCTCCACGTTTCTTCCCCGTAATCGTGAAGGAGCTGGGTAAGCAGGGGATGGCAGTGGAGGGGGACCACTGGTCCAGGGTGGTCATCGAGAAGCCCTTTGGGCACGACCTCGAATCGGCGATCGAGCTGAACGAAATCGTGCACGACGCCTTTGATGAACATCAGGTCTATCGCATCGATCACTACCTGGGTAAGGAAACAGCACAAAACATCCTATTCTTCCGCTTTCTAAACACCATCTTCGAGCCGATTTGGAACAGGAACTATATCGACCACGTCCAGATTACGGTCACGGAGTCCGTTGACGTAGAGCACCGCGCCGGCTACTACGACAACTCAGGTGTCGTACGGGACATGTTCCAAAACCACTTTCTACAACTATTTACGCTAGTGGCGATGGAGCCGCCGGCCACGTTCGATGCAGACGCCGTGCGCAATGAGAAGGTGAAGGTGTTGATGGCCATCCGGCCCATAGACGTCGAAGACACGGTTCGGGCGCAGTACGAGGGCTATGGACAGGCGAAGGGGGTCGCGGAGAATTCACAGACCCCGACCTTCGCGGCCATGAAGCTGTATGCGGATAACTGGCGCTGGCAGGGGGTGCCGTTCTATCTTCGCTCAGGCAAGGCGCTGGCTGAAAAGACGAGCCAGATTGTTATTGTGTTCAAAGAGCCGCCGCATGTGCTTTTTGATTTGCCCACCGACTATCGGCTTACCCCGAATTTCCTTTCGCTTTGTATCCAACCCGATGAAGGGATGCACCTGCGCTTTGAAACCAAGGTCCCAGGGGGACTTCAGGAGACCAAATCAGTCGACATGGAATTCCAGTACCCCGCCACGTTTGGGGGCGAGCGCCTGCCCGATGCCTATGAGCGACTGCTCATCGACGCTCTCAATGGGGACCCTTCGCTCTTCACGCGTAGCGACGAGATCGAGATGGCTTGGAGCTTAGTGGATCCAGTTCTCGAGGCTTGGGAGAGCTCAACCCGTGCGCCTACGCTTGGGCTTTACCGAAAAGGCACGTGGGGTCCGCCCGGAGCCGAGACATTCATTACGCGGGACAAACGCGTCTGGCGGCTGGGTTGTGGGGACCACGCGGGCTGAACATGGCCGACATTCAAGTTCATGAAGATACAAAAGCACTGGCGCAAGCTGCGGCCGACCGATTCGTGGCGGCATCGGAGGATGCCATCGAAAAGCGAGGCCGCTTCACGGTGGCATTGTCGGGAGGCTCGACTCCGCAGGAGACCTACAGCAGGCTGGCGGACCCGAGCCTGGCTACGAGAGTGAGCTGGAGAAACGTGCTGCTCTTCTGGGGAGATGAGCGATGCGTTCCCCCCGATCACCCGGACAGCAACTATCGCATGGTCAGGAAGACCCTGATCCAAAAGGTGCCGATCCCACAGACGAACGTGCACCGCATCCTGGGCGAACTCGATCCAGATCTGGCGGCCGAGGCCTATGTAGATGAGCTTCGGTCAGTTTTTGGTTCCGAGGAACGGCCACGATTTGACCTGATCTTCCTGGGTTTGGGTGAAGATGGGCACACCGCTTCGCTATTTCCGGGGAGCCTTGCTCTGAGCGAGACCGAGCACTGGGTCCTGGCGGTATTTGCGGAGCAACTTCAGACGTGGCGCGTGACGCTTACGCCGCCGGTTTTTAACTCCGCTCGCCAGCTCTTGTTTCTGGTGGCCGGCAAATCGAAGGCGGACCGCTTACAGGAAGTGTTAGAAGGTGAACCTCAGCCCGAATCCCTGCCCGCGCAGATCATTCAGCCCCGCAATGGTCAGGTGACTTGGCTGATCGACCAAGCGGCTGCCGCAAAGCTGTGAGCGTGGCGACCCCGCCCCAGACATCCTCGTCAACAACGCCGGGATTTATCCCTTCAAGCACTTTCTCGAAGTCGACGAAGCGTTCTACGAGAAGGTGATGGCAATCAACCTGGATTCGGTCTACTGGATGTGCCAGGAGATGATCGGGCGCCGTCTCAAGCAGGGCGGGGTGATCATCAACCTGGGATCGATCGAGGCTGTAATCCCGTTCAAAGAGGATCTTGCACACTACAGCGTGAGCAAGGCTGGCGTGATCGCATTGACTCGGGCCCTTGCCAAGGAGCACGCCAAAGACGGGTTTCGGATCAATGCGCTCCTTCCAGGGGGCGTCCTAACCGAGGGGACAAAAAGTGCCGCGAAGGGCCTGCTGCGCGGCCGGTTCGATCTGATCAAAACCGGGATCGAATTCAAGCAGCGGCTTCCGATAGGCAGGATGGGCAGGCCGGATGAGGTCGCACGCATGGCGCTGGTGCTGGCCTCCGACCTTTCTAGCTACGTGCATGGGGCAGCCATTCCGGTGGATGGAGGCTTCTTAGCCGCCTAGCATTCACAAACTCTAACCGAAGATTCAGAACGAATCCGCTGAATTCGCTTTATAATACGAGCGAATCTGCCAAAACCTCTTGGCATCTATAGATTTACGTAGATTTATAAAGCGCGGATTAGCGGAATCCTATTGACCGGCCCCAAAGACCGCACTCGTACGCCTCTCCTCGATCGATTGAAATTGCGCAAGCCACCTGGTTCGCGCGTGCCAGAAGATTCTTTTTTTTACACACGGATTCTCCCGGCCCTAATCTTGGTGTTGGGAGTCTTGACCATTCTGCTAATCATCTTCGCAATTGGCGTGTATTTGGCATCGGTGAGTTAGTCGTCGGCTTATTCTCGCGTTAGGAGGATCACATGGAGCTAAATCTGATTTTGCCGTTCGTTACGACATCCGTGATGGTGGTATTCACGGCCTCCGTCTTCCGACGCTGGCTCCTAAGGCGGAGCGGTTATTTCTTGTTCTGGTCAATCGGTCTCGGCATGTTCGCGGCCGCAAGCTTTTCGGAGGCATATTTCGCGGCGGCAGGATGGAGCTCCCTCATCTTCTTTATCTGGTATTTCTTCGGCGCGGTGCTGACTGCAGCCTGGATCGGACATGGGACCTATCTGCTCCTTGTCCGAAAGCGCTGGCGACATGCCTTGACCGGCGTGCTGATCGCAGCAAGTCTCGGCGCACTTGTGCTGATGATGCAGATCATGCCCAAACTGGACTCGAGCATATTTGATCGGGGGCGGCCACTTGGCGAGCAATACAAGACGGTTGTCATCGAGCAGGGAGACATAATCCCAGCCGGAGCTGAACTGGTTGAGATGCAGTACCGTGGGGAGCAAGTTACCGCCAAAAGCGGGATCCTGCCTTTGGGGGCTCCGATAAGAACGACGACGATCTTCTTCAACATATACGGCACGATCATGTTGGTGGGTGGCGCTCTCTGGTCATCCTGGCTGTTCTTGAGAAAGGGCGTGCTGCCGAACCGAGCTTTGGGCAATGTACTGATCGCCGTAGGTGCCATGCTCATCGCCTCCGCCAGCACGCTGACGCGCCTTGGAGTTGGTGATTTCCTATACATTGGCGAGCTGCTTGCGGCCGTTCTCATGTATGCCGGTTTCACATTAGCCGCGCGACCCGCGGCTGAAGAGGACAATTCACCGGAAGCGGTTTCGGCGGCTGCATAGGACCTCGGGCGCAATGGGAGAGCCCCGTACAGAGGCAGAGTTTCAGTTTCTAAGAACCGTCAAGATCGGGACCTTCCACATCGGCTCCTCTGCCGCTGATCTGCTGGTGACGGGGGTGTGGAACCGGATCATGATTGTCGACCTGGGAATTGCAGCCGGGCCGGTTGCGGTGTTGAGCGCCCTGCGCTACTTCCTGGCTCCTCTCTCCCTCTGGGCTGGATACAGAGCGGACACGCGCCCGATACGGGGCAGTCGCCGACTGGCCTATATCTGGATCGGTCGCGGCCTGGTGGTTGTCTCGCTGCCGCTGATCCCACTGTCGACGGGGCTCATCGCCCGAGGGTCGGAGTACGGATGGCTGCTCGCGCTGGTGGCCTTTGTGATATTCGGCAGCGGGATTCTTATTTCTGGGCCAGCCTTCCTTGCGCTGGTTCATGACAGTGCTCCCTACAGCCGTCGCGGCCTGGCCATCGGCATCGTGCAATTCATACTCGTTGCCAGCTTCGCCATCCTGCCACTGATCTTTGCCCGGATAATGCCTAGCTTTGATCTTGAAGCCTTTTTGCAGCTCTCGCTGATCATCGCGGTGGGCGCCGGACTGTTCTGGTTCTTCTCGGTCTGGAGAGAGGAACGCCCGAGTGAACCGAAGGAAGATCTGGGCTTCAAAGAGGCCTTCTCAGGGATCCTGTCCGATAGCAGGGCTCGCCGATATGCGCTCTTCCTGGGAGCCTCGGCATTCTTTGTGTTCATGCAGGACGCGGTGCTCGAACCCTTCGGGGGCGACGTTTTTGGATTGACTTTAGGGGAGACAACGCGTTTCAATGCATTCTGGGGCTCCGGAGTATTGCTTGGGATGGTAATTACCCTGTTGATTACCCGGCGCTGGCGCCCTGACCAACAGGTCGGAACCACGATGTGGGGTCTGGGTCTCCTGGCGCTTCCATTGATCGCACTTGGCGCATCGGCCTGGACTGCGAACCTGGCCATCTTGCGACCCGTGCTGGTGCTCTTCGGCATCGGGTTCGGGATCTTCGCCGTAGGGGGTGTCAGCCTATTGATGGCGATGAGTGGCGAAGGCCGGGCTGCGATCTACCTGGCTCTGTGGTCCGTCATACAGCTGGTGAGCCGAGGAGCCGGGATCGCGGCCGGCGGAATCTTGCGCGACGCGGCTCTGGCGCTGACCGGGAGCTTCTCGAGCACTTATGGATTCGTGTTTTGGATTGAGGCGCTAGGGGCGCTAGGTTGTATTTGGCTGCTGCGGCGGGTCGATGTGCCGGGCTTCGCTTCGCAGAGCGGCCGGACAGCGCCCGCCGAACCGGTTAGGGTGGCTGCCAACTGAGCTAGAAGGAATCAAAAGCTCCTCGGACTGGATTCGAACCAGTAACCCTCCGGTTAACAGCCGGATGCTCTGCCAGTTGAGCTACCGAGGAATGAAAAACGATTATACACAATGAGCCCTGTACGCAGGGCTCTCTCTATCCTCAGGAACCGGTTGGACTACAATCTATCATCGCCGCAACTTCCCTTTCAAATCCCTGTATTCGCGTGCAACCCGGCCAATGTTCAG
>JBGMQN010000050.1:0-6024 GCA_048054495.1 Anaerolineales bacterium | reverse complement strand
TCCCTTTCAAATCCCTGTATTCGCGTGCAACCCGGCCAATGTTCAGATCATATCCGCCTCTCCACGGCAAAAGGACCGTCGAGCGAGTCTGCATAGCGTTGCAGCTCCCGCAACGCGGCCTGGGCATGCGCGCGATCCGCGGAATCTAGGTCCAACGCCGCGAACTCGTCCTCGTCGAGCACAAACCAGCTTCCATCTAATCGGACAATCAGATCCAGAGCAAGATCTTCGGCTGAAAGCGTGGCATCTTCGATCTGGGCCGGACGGGCGATGTTGCAATACCAACCCTTGAGCTCTCCCGTATCAACGTCATAGATTGCGAGAACGTTGTACCAACGGTCGCGGTAGTGGGTCTCGACGAATCTATCGCCGGGCCGAAACACCAGACCGTGAAACTCGCGTTCTTCCATGTCAAAGATCGCCTCGAGCACCAAGCTCGTCTCCGATCGGCGAAGGATTTTCCCGGAGTACCGGAGGACTTCTGCGCCCATGGCATCGAGCTTCCGGACCGTGACCCGCTCAGTCACGGATCCCAAGCGCCCTGAGCAATAATGCCGCCTGCTGCCCAAATTCCGGCCGCGCGATCATTCCCGGCCGCCTGGGCCGAGGCAGGTTGACGTTCAAGATCTCCACAATGTGTCCGGGCCTTGCGCTCAGCACCACCACACGATCTCCAAGGTAAAGCGCTTCCTCCACGTCATGCGTGATGAAGAATAGGGTCTTTGAGTATTCCTGCCAAACTTCGAGCAGCCAATCTTGCAGCTCTCTGCGCGTCAATGCATCCAGTGCGCCGAAAGGCTCGTCGAGCAGCAGTACGTCCTGCTCGGTCAAGATCGTTCTGAGCAGTGCCGCGCGTTGGCGCATGCCCCCCGAAAGGGCAGACGGATAGGATTCCCCGAATTCCTCAAGCCCAAAGCGAACCAGCATCTCTTGCGCGCGCGCGCGAGCTGCGCCCCGATCCACTCCGTCCAATTCCAGTGGGATTGCGACATTGTCCGTCACGCTCCGCCACGGCAGCAGCAGGTCACGCTGCGGCATATACCCGAATTTCCCGGTTCGCTCACGCTGTAATTGGCCATCCAACCAGAACTCTCCCTCTTCCGGTTCGAGCAACCCTGCTACGAGGTTGAAGAGCGTGCTCTTCCCACTCCCGGAGGGCCCGACGAGCGTCACGAATTCTCCCGCCTCCACTTGCAGCGAGATGCCCCTCAATGCCTCAATGTTCCGGCCGTTGATCTGGAAGGATTTGTATATATTCCGCAGTTCGAGCTTGGGCATCAAGTCGAGCTCTTACGGCAGGTACTCGTTGGTGAACGCTCGTTCGGCCTGGATCGCCTCAGCAAGGATGTCATGTTCCGCCATCCATTGGGAGTAGGCTTTCCACACTTCGAGTTCCTGCTCGCCCCATCTCGCGGCCTCCGCCTGGTAGCGCGGGGAAAGCCATTCCTGACTCTCTTGCACCAGCTGTCCGTCGAGCTCCGGGACCGCATCCAGAAGGATGTCGGCCGCTGCAGCCGGGTCGTCGATTGCGAATCGGTATCCCCTGGACACCGCTTCCAAGAAGGCGCGCACGATTTCGGGTTGTTCGTCAATCGTCGACTCTGCGGTGATGAAAACGGGCGTGTAGTAGTCAGGTATGCAGTCAAACCAGTCCTCCATCATCACCAGCTCGAGATCGATGCCCTGCAGCTTGGCCTGTATGCCCTGCCAGCCGTAGAAGATCCATGCCAGTTCGATCTGCTCCTGTTCCAGCAAGGCCAGAGGGTCCGAAAACCCGGTGTTCACGATCTCCAGCGACTCATATTCCGCGCCGTCACAGCCCATGAGCCCCCGGAGCGTCGGTTCTTCAAAGGGGCTTCCGAAGGAGCCGTAGCGTAGGCCTTCCCAATCGGCCGGCGATCCCCCCGTTCGACTCGCGAAGGCCGAGGAATTGTTTTGAATAATGGCCGCGATCGACACCAAAGGAACTCCGTCTGCGCGGGCCAGGGTGACCTGTTCTTGAAAGCTGATGCCAAAGTCCGCTGCTCCGCCAGCCACCGCCTGCTCGGCAAAGACTTCGCCCGGCTGTATGATTTCGACTTCCAGGCCTGCATCCTCAAAGTAACCTTCCCGCTGAGCGACGAAGATCCCGGTGTGGTTGGTGTTGGGAACCCAGTCGAGCATGAGCGTCACAGGCGTGAGTTCTTCGGCCTGACTTGCGCACGCCCCAAGCGCGATCATCGATGCCGCTATAGCCAATATGCTTTTCATTCAGCTAATCTCCCCGCGATAGGGCCGCAACACGGTCGACCGAACTCTCTACTCAAGTTGTCTCCCATGCCTCGTCCCGAGCTTGCGTGTGATACCACGGCAATGCCATGCGTTCGATCAGGTAGACCAGAACGAACAACCCGATGCTGATAGCCGAAGTAACCACGATAGCGACGAAGACCTGGTCTGTCGCAAGCGCGTTCTTCGAGCGCAGCATGTACAGGCCCAGACCTCCGGTGCCACCGACCCACTCCCCAATCGTGGCTCCTACCACGCTGTAGGTCACCGCGATGCGCAGTCCCGTGAAAAAGGCGGGTAATGCAGAAGGAAGTCGCACCATTCGCCAAATCTGACCGCGCGTTGCATTCATTGCTCTGAGCAAATTCACTTGCTCTGGATCGGCCGAGGCCAAACCATCCGCAGAGTTGAGAGCCAGCGGAAAGAAACAGATCAAGACCACGATGAACACTGTCGGAAGCAATCCAAAACCAAACCAGATAATGAGCAGCGGAGCTATGGCGAGGATCTGAACGGTCTGTGAGGCCACCAAGATCGGATACACAGCCCGCCGAAACGTGGCCGAGAGGTCAATAGCAGCCGCGATCGCAATTCCCAGCAGCGTCGCGATGACGAGACCAATCATGGTCTCTATCATGGTTATCCCTATAGCCGGGAACAGCAGATCACGCGTTTCCCATGCGGCCTGCGCCACCCCAAGCGGCGAGGGGAGAATGAAGCTTGAGAGCCCGCCAAGGTCTGCTGCCAACTGCCAGATTGCGATTAAGAACAGGATCAACAGCAAAGGCGGGATGAAATTGCGGATAAAGCGATTGCCAGGTCTCTTTAGCAGAGCCGAAGCAGAAACACTCATTCGCCAGTCCTGTACTTGCCTACCTTCTCCTCGATACTTGTTCCATCCGCCCGATCGCTGATCTTGATGAGGGTCACGACCTGGTCTGCACCGGCTTCCAGGCACGTCAGATGGGCGCTCTTTGCGATTTCCAGAAGCTCGTCTATTTGCCCCTCCATTACGGTTTCCATCGGCCCGACTTCATATTGCACGCCGCTCTGGGCGATCACCTGGATGGCCCGATCAACCACCGGATAGACATCCTCCACCAGGGGTAGCACCTGGACGGCCACAGTCACCTTTCTACTTGGATCGAGCGCCATAAGTCTTCTCCTCTGCTTCCTATATCTCAGGCGGCTTCGGGCACATGCACTGCGAGCAGCGCGCCTGCGCGCAGTTTGACCCGCGGATTCGGCCCGACGATCACATTGCTGATGCCTCTCCCGGGTCCGGACTCCAGCGTCCCATCCTCCATGACATACTCCAGATCCTGCGTGGCAACACCCTGCGCGTCCCCACCCAACGGGATCAGGCTCACTATTTCGCCCGGCTTGCCCAACATCGGACCGCCGGGGGGACGAATGAGCCAGGCCGTCTGGTCTCCATGCCATAGCTCAACCTGGGCCTCGCTAAGCTCCGGAAGCGTGAGAAGGAGAACGTTGGCGACCGTCATGTCCAGGCGGCCGCCCATCGCGCCCAACACCGTAATCTTTTCGGCATCGCGAGCCAGAGCGGTCAGGAGCGCCAGCTCGAGATCGGTCTGATCTTTGTTTGGCAGATGGACAATAAACTCCGTACCGCCGGCTTCCAGAGCCTGTCGGCTGCCATCATCCAGCGAATCGAAATCTCCAATTACGATGTCCGGGATCAGGCCCAGGCGCAAGCAGTGCAGTGCCCCACCGTTCGCGGCGAGCATGAGGTCCGCAGTCTCTGTCGCCTCGCGGGCGCGTTCAACGTTCTCAATCACCCCGTTGGCGAATATTGCGACTCTCAAACAAAAACCCCTCCTGGCGGAGGGGCGGGTTTCAAAATGGTTCGATCGACAATCCCTCCGCCGGTATTATCCGGATCAGGTTCGCGGGTCGAGGGCATTCCGGCCCTCCTCTCAGCCCGTAGGCTCCCCGTTGTACTCTGCTGCTCAGATTCTATCGCCTCGGATAGCGCGGGTCAAGCAAATATCGTCAACTCTCTATCTTTGCACTGTCTCGGGCGTCGTCGCTGCGCCTTTTCCTTTGCGCGCTGATTCCTGATAGCTCCAATGTTTCCGACTGCAGCCTTACTCCGTAAAGTTCTTCTGCCTGCTGCAGCGTTACTAGGCCGTTTCTGACATCTTCTCGCACTCGATCGATAGGGCGATCATGCGGGTTACCATAACCTCCCCCAGTACCAGTAATCAACCGTGCAAGATCTCCCTTTCGAAGAGGGTAGCGGGCAAGCTTTCCACGCCAGACCGAGGGCTTGTCCGATCCCTGAGGAAGAACGGCCGCTGCGTTGGTGGAGCCATCTTGGCCGCCTCCTGCGCCCCACGGAGCGAATCGGTGACGTCCGAATGTGGTTGTTAGAGCGGCCTCCTCACAAAGAATACGATAGTCGCGAACCAGGCCCCTGCCACCGCGATACTCCCCCGCGCCATGCGGTGAATTATCAAAGGCGTATTGCTCCACCAGGATCGGGTACCGCGCCTCGCACACCTCCACTGGGATGTTGTAGGTCTCGCCGTCGCCTTGGGCCACGAGGCCGCTTTCTCCATCTCTGTCCACGCCCGCCCCCCATCCGCCGGCCTGCGGCTCGACGAGCACAAACAAATCGCCGTTTGCATCTTTGCCCGCCAGGCTCGTGCCGCAGATGCTAAGGAAGTGTCCGACGGTCAGGCGATCCTGGGCAATTGGAAAGAGGGCGCGCCACAACAGATCCACCGCGGCTGCCCCTGCTTCCCAGTAGGTAGAAACCGGAGCCGGGCGCTTGGCGCGAAAGATCGTGCCCTCAGGGCAGATGACCTTTACCGGTCGAAAGCTGCCTTCGCTGTTCGGATGGCCGGGAGAGGTGACCGCCTTGAAAACCACGCGGCAAGAGGACTGAAGCCTGGCCCACGTACCGTTAATTGGGCCTGCGACTTGAGGAGACGAACCGGTGAAGTCCGCGATGAAGTTCTCATCGTCGATCGTGACCTTTACCTGAATTGGGATCGGATCCTCGCTCAATCCGTCGTCATCCATCCAATCGGAGGCCTCATAGGTGCCGTTCGGCAATGCCGAGAGTCCATCGCGGGCCACGATTTCACCTTGATCTAGCATCTCCTGTATGCTCTGGCGCAAGGCCGACAAACCGTGTCGCTCACATATCTCGTGGACACGAGCCTCGCCGGCACGTATGGCGGCTACGCCAGCATACAGATCCGATAGGGTCATCTCTGGCAGACGGACGTTGGCAGAGATGATGTCGATCAGACTGCTGACCGCTTCCCCGGCCTCATACAGCTTCACAGCCGGCAGTTGCAGCCCTTCTTGATAGATCTCGGTGGCATCGGTCGTCCAGCTGCCAGCCGCCATCCCGCCTACCTCAGTCCAGTGCGCTTTGTTGGCTGCGAAGGCCACGAGCTCGCCCTCCCAAAATATCGGCCCGATCAAACACACGTCGGATAGGTGCGTCCCACCTCCCGCGTATGGATCGTTTGTTGCGTAGACATCGCCTGGCTGCATCTCGGCCGGTATGTATTTGTCGACAATGGACTGAACCGCGAAAGGCAAGACGCCCGTGAAACCCGGCACGCCCTGCGCCTCAGCAAGGAGTTCGCTTTCGGTGCTAATTAGGGCGCAGGAGTAGTCCAGCACCTCGTAAATGATAGGGCTCTTGCTAGCCTTCCCCAAGCGTACGAACATCTCGTCGGCCGCAGACCGCAGATGTTCTTGAATGATAGTCAGCGT
>JBGMQN010000014.1:5926-20626 GCA_048054495.1 Anaerolineales bacterium | reverse complement strand
AACGACAGCTTGCAAGCGGCATCACGAGCACTGATATTGATTCGATCTACGAGGCCGCGCGAGCGGCCGGAGCGCTCGGGGGAAAGATCACCGGCGCCGGCGGTGGGGGATTCTTGATGCTCTATGTGCCAACCGAGAGGCAGACCAGAGTGCGCGAGGCCCTGTCCGACTTGCAGGAACTGCCCTTTCACTTCGATCCGAATGGCGCCAAGGTGATTTTGGATTATCAGAACGGTGCGGGCAAGGCCTACCGGGCGGCGCGCCCGAGCGAGCGCTATTGGAGCGCGCATGTCTCCGATGGTCAGGCGCCGATCCGCACCTATTTGCGTGAGCTCCACTCCACGCTCGATTCTCTGGCAACGGAGAGCATCGAGCAGGTGGTAGACATTCTCCATCGGGCTCGCATGGATGGCCGCAAGGTATTCGTCATGGGCAATGGCGGAAGCGCCTCGACTGCCTCGCACTTCGCCTGCGATCTCGGCAAAAACACGCGCACTCCCGGGCTTCCGGATTTCCGCGTGCTGGCCCTCACCGACAACATGGCCACCTTTTCTGCGCTGGCCAACGATGAGGGCTACGAGAACGTGTTCCTAGGACAGATCGCAAGCCTACTGGAGCGAGGCGACGTGGCCATCGGAATCTCCACCAGCGGCAACTCCGAAAATGTGGTGCGGGCTATTGAGCTCGCCCAGGCCCGCGGCGCACAAACGATCGGCTTCACCGGATTCGATGGCGGCCGGCTCAGTAAGGCCATCGACCTGGAAGTGCACGTACCGAGCGACAACATCGAGCGGGTGGAAGACATCCACCTGATGCTCGAACACCTGATGTGCACCGCGCTGCGCGAGAAGGCGATGCGGAAGCCGGTCGAGGGGCGAGCAGAGCAGGCTGCGCCCCGACTCGACCGCAAGCGCGTGAACCTACTCTATGAGTTCAATCGAGAGCTGGCCGAGCCGAACGACGCCGAGGGCGTACTGACCCGCACCCTGGGACTGGCGGTGAACAAGCTGGGCGCTGCCAGCGGCAGCATGCTCATGCTGGATCGCGGGGGGCGCCTCGCCGGCGGATCCGTGGCCTACGAAGGCTTGGTGGAAGAGCGCTCGCCGGAGCTGCTTCAGGATGTTTATGAGCGCGGGTTGGCCGGATGGACGGCGAGCCGCCAGCGTCCCGCCCTGGTGCCCAATACGCAGCGCGACTCGCGCTGGATGGCCAAATCGTGGGAAACCGAAAGCCGCACGGCAATGGCTGTGCCCGTGACATCAAACGGCGACCTTCTAGGCGTGCTCACGCTCGCGCGAGCGAACGGATCGGCGTTCAATGAAATGGATCTGGCCCTGCTGCAAGCAATTGCGCTGTGCGCCTCGCTGGTAACGAATGATGGCTAGCTTGAAAACCGAAGCATTGACCGAGACGCGGACTTTCCAACCGCAGGGGATGGAGAAGAGGACGCAATCTATGAGGATCTTGATGATCGCACCGGAACCAGTGATGGCGCCGCGGGGAACGCCCATCAGCGTTGCCCAGCGTCTCCACGCACTGTCGATGCTAGGGCATAAAGTCGAATTGCTCACCTACCCCATGGGCGAGCATATCGAGATTCCGAACGTGACCGTTCACCGCAGCGCGCGCGTGCCTGGAATCTCGGACATAAAACCCGGGCCTTCCTGGCGCAAGGCAGTGCTGGACGTCTTCTTATTCGCCAAAGCCATCGGCTTGCTGGCGAGAAACCGATATGACGCCATCCACAGCCACGAGGAGGCGGCGTTCTTCGCGACGCTGATGGCGCCGCTTTTCGGCGTCAAGCACATCTACGACATGCATTCCAGCTTGCCGCGCCAGTTGCTGAACTTCACCTACGGCCGGGTACGGCCGGTGGTGGGTCTGTTCTTCATCTTGGAGAGATGGACGCTGAGGCACGCAGATGCAGTGATTACGATCGACCCCGACCTGGCCGCGTACGTCAGGGGAATCAGCCCAGAGACGCCGCACGTGATGATCGAGAACCTGCCGGTTCAGGCGACTGCTTACGGCGACACTCCGGCTCGCGACGTGAACGGCCTCAGAGACAGGCTGGGCATCAACGGCAAGCTGCCGGTCGTCTACACCGGGAACTTCGCCGGCTACCAGGGGCTGGACCTACTCGTAGACGCTGCGGAACTGGTGCGCCTCGAGAATCCGAAGGTGGTGTTCGTGATGGTCGGCGGCATCCCTCAGCGCATCAAGTATTGGAAAGAAGTGGTACGCTCGCGGGGTCTTGAGAATGACTTCAAGTTTGTCGGAACGGTCGACGTCCGCGACGTGCCGAGCTACCTCGAGCTGGCAGAGATCCTCGTCTCACCGAGAACCGAGGGCACCTCGGTTCCACTCAAGATCTATACTTACATGCACTCCGGCAAGCCGATCGTCGCCACTCGTGTGCTTTCCCATACACAAGTGCTGGACGACAGTATGTCCATGCTTCCCGCGCCCTCCAAGCAGGAATTCGCCTCAGCCATCATCCGGCTGGCTGGCGAGCCAATTCTGCGAAGCCGGCTCGGCCGGAGCGCAGCAGACCTCGTCGCGTCGCGCAGCAATCCGGCAGATTACTTGCAGCGTGTAGATCGCGTAGTCCATCTCCTTAATGGCTCCGAGTCACATGACGCAGCACCGGTCGGGACCCCAGAGAAGATCTAACCCTCAAGCAGAATGAAGAGAGACCTTCAAAGGCTAGCGGACGAAACGTTCGACGTTTTGATTATTGGCGGCGGCATATATGGCGCATGCGCCGCTTGGGACTCCGCGCTGCGCGGCCTGAAGGTGGCGCTCGTGGAGAAGGGTGATTTCGGGCACGCTACTTCGGCCAACAGTATGAAAGTTATCCACGGCGGCCTCCGATACCTTCAGGACGGCAATTTGAGGATGGTGAGAGCGCTTAACCGCGAGCGGGAGATTTTCATGCACATCGCACCACATCTCGTCCACCCGCTTTCATTCATTATGCCTACGCATGGTCGCGGGCTTCGATCAAAAGGGGCATTCGGGCTGGCGATGGCGATGAATAACTACTTAGGTGCTGCCGAACGAAACAACGTTGATCCTGCCAAGAAATTGCCGCGGGCTCGAACCGTCGGGACAGCTGAACTCGAAAAGCTTGCCCCCGGCCTGTATACCGATGGTGTGACGGGAGGCGCGGTCTGGTACGACGCGCAGGTATACAACACCGAACGCCTGACACTTGCGTTCGTGATGTCTGCGTCGGCTCGCGGCGCAGCAATCGCTAACTATATCGAAGCCACTGAGATACGGCGGAGCGGCAACCGAGTGCTGGGCGCACGGTTATTTGACAGTCTGGAAGACAAGGAGCTCGAGGTGAGCGCGCGAGTGGTCTTGATCGCGGCCGGTGCATCCCTTACCGGCCCGCTATCCGAGATCGGCGTCAATCCTGTCCTCGGGTCGGATCATCTGGCGCTCGCCGTAAATCTAGTCACGCGGCAGATATTGCCTGAGCATGGAATTGGCCTGATGGTGGGCTACTCGCCTTCGAATGGGGCTTCTCCATCACGTCGCGCTCATACTGCCTTCATCGTGCCGTGGCGAGATCAATCCCTTGTCGGCACCTTTCTATTGCCAAGGCCTGACCCGATGTCTGAGAACGGAAGTCTCCAGGGGGATGTCGATCAAATGCTCTTGGACATCAACCGGGCGTATCCACCCGCTCAGTTGACGAAGACCGACGTGCGCCATGTTCACAAGGGACTAGTACCGGTGGTCGGTGACGAACGTACCGGGCTTGAGCTGATGCGTAGGAGCCGCGTTGTAGATCATCAGGATGCCGATGGAATCGATGGGTTGATCAGCGTTGTGGGGGTGAAATACACCACAGCCAGGATGATTGCCAAGGAGCTGGTCGACCTTATCTTCGTGAAGCTCGGGAAGCTCCCTCCGGACTGCCGGACGTACGAGGAACCCCTACTTGGCGGAGGGATCGATGCTATGCACCAATTTCTGCGAGAAGCCTCAGAGAGCAGGCCGGCTAATTTGCCTGAGGCTTCGGTCGAGAACATCGCCCGGAGCTATGGTAGCGAGTACCCGAGGTTGTACGAAACCATTCGGGCGGATCCGGCCGCAGCGTCGCTTGTTGATGGCCAAAAGCGAGTGGTAAGGGCGCAGGTATTACAAGCCCTACGTCATGAAATGGCCATGAAGCTGTCCGACGTGGTGATGCGGCGCACGGACCTTGGGGCGGCGGGAGTTCCCGGAGCGAAGGTCCTTCGAGATTGTGCTGATCTCGCAGCCGCAGAGGTCGGCTGGAGTAAAGACCGAGTCGAGCAGGAGCTTCGCGAAGTTCAAGAGCTCTTTCACGTGGATCGGAATCCGCGGGTTCCTCAGCATTGATGCCGATGCGATATACGGGTGGCTGAACGAGTTCTGATCACAGGTGCGGCGGGCTTCATTGGTCGACACCTTGTCATTGACCAACTAGAGCGGGGCAGGCAAGTGGTCGCCGTCGATCTGGACCTCGAGCCTTTGAGGGCGTTGCAGTCACAGACGAACCCGATTCTTCTGCAAGGAGACTTTCGGGATCAAGCGCTTCTTGAGCCTCACCTGCCGACTAGCGATGTTTGTTTCCATCTAGCCAGCGTACATCTGGAGTCTAGAGCTTCCGAGGACACATACTGGGAAGTAAACGTTGCCGGAGCGCGCGACCTGGTGGAGCGCTGTCATCGAGCGGGGGTCGGACGATTTGTGCATTGCAGCAGCGTCGGGGTTTACGGGGACCTGAGCGATCCGCCTGCGGATGAAGAAACCTTCTGCCAGCCAGATACAACATACGAGAAGACCAAGCTGGCCGGGGAACGCGCAGTAGAGGAGTATGCCCGGCGGAGCGGATATCCGGTGGTCATCGTCCGGCCCTCCTGGGTCTATGGCCCTGGGTGCCCGCGTACCCGCAAACTCTTCAATAGTGTTGAGAAGGGATGGTTCTTCTTCGTCGGAAATGGGGAATCCTTGCGGCATCCGATCTACATAGAGGACATGGTCGCAGCCTTTGAAACCGCGGCAACGCACCCGGCGGCGCCCGGGGATACCTTTGTTATCGCCGGACCGCGCGCCGTGACAGTGCAGGAGCTGGCAAGGGAGATTGCCGTGGCTTTGCATGCTCGGCCTCCCCGGCTCCGCCTACCCACACCCGTCGTTTGGGCCGGGTGTTCGCTCGTGGAGTTCGGGGCCGGGATTTTGGGACTTGAGGCCCCGTTCACTCGAAGAAGCATGAAGTTCTTCAGTGGAAACTCGGCGTTCAATACTGAGAAGGCAGAGCGCCAGCTGGATTTCAAGCCCGAAATCGATCTCGAGCAGGGCCTCATGAGGACCGTTAGGTTGGGCTCGGAAGTCGCCCAATCAGTCAAGCCGCCGAGACGCGCGAGTCGTCCTGCATCGAAGTAGGTAGAGACCGCTCACAATGAGAGTACTTGGAATCACCACAGAAGGGGACAGTGGCGCAGCGCTCATAGAGGATGGCCGCATCGTCGCTGCAGTAAACGAGGAACGGTTGAGCCGCATGAAACTCGTGATGGGCTTCCCGCGCGGATCGATCCGAGAAGTGCTGGATATTGCCGGGGCTAGAGTTTCTGACCTAGGCGCGGTTCTAGTCGCCGATAAGCGCAATGTTTTGATCGACCAGCTGATGCCGTTCGCGGGTTGGGAGCAGCTGTCCCAGAACGGGTCTGGCAATCGCGTCAAGCGAGCGGCGTCGAGATTTTCCCGTCTTGGCAATCGGCTGCCCATCCTGCAATCGGGATACTACGCAATGCTTGCCCCAACCTTTCGTCGCCGGCGAGAGACCTTGCTAGATATTCTGCGCAACGAGTTCGGCGTGCGATCGCAAATCAAGTTCGTCGACCATCACCTGGCTCACATTGCCTCAGCTTATTACACCAGCGGATTCGACGATGCCCTCGTTGTTTCACTTGATGGCGGCGGCGACGGTCTCAGCGCACGTGTCTACGCAGTCAGGCAAGGAGAATTCCATCTGATGCACAAAGTGCCGGCGTACCATTCGCTTGGCAACTACTACGCGTACGTCACCCATCTTTGCGGTTTCAAGGCGATGAAGCATGAGGGGAAGATTACGGGCCTCGCGGCTCATGGAGAGCCAATCTTTCTGCCGCTGCTGCGCGACTTTGTGCGCGAGCAGGACGGTTCGTTCATCAATCATGCAGGGGTCATGTTCAAGGCCGCGGTGGCCGAGTTGGAGCGACGGCTGCCTGCGGACTGGAGACGCGAAGACCTTGCCGCAAGCATCCAGCGGCACTTTGAAGAGAGCGTGACAAGCTTTGTTCGATACTGGGCACGGAAGACTGGACTGCGAGACATTGCCGTGGCGGGAGGCGTCTTCGCCAACGTTCGAGTTAACGAAGAAGTGCTGGCGCTGCCGGAGATTGACCGGATCTTCGTGCATCCGCATATGAGCGATGGTGGGCTAGGCGCAGGTGCAGCGCTGGCGGCCTGCGTGCCTGGAGTCCTGCCTGGCGTCATGGAGAGAGATCCTCGGCCCATGGAGGACGTTTATCTTGGAAGAGACATCGAGCCGTCCGATATTGAGAGGGCACTGACAAAGCACGGGCTGGCGCCTGAACAACTCCATACCCCGATCGAGGAAGCGATCGCTTCGCTGCTAGCTCAGGGATTTGTGGTTGCGCGCGCCGCCGGAAGGATGGAGTATGGGCCGAGGGCTCTGGGCAACCGCTCGATACTTTATCAGCCCACAGACCCGAGCGTCAACGACTGGCTGAACAAGAACCTGCATCGTACTGAGTTCATGCCGTTCGCGCCCGCGATTCTCTACGATGAACGCAACCGCTGCTTCGAAAATATCGCTGGCGGAGAGCTTCCGGCGCAATTCATGACCATTACGTTCCACTGCACTCCATGGATGAGGGATCACCTACAGGGGGTAGTACACGTCGATGGTACGGCCCGACCCCACCTGGTACTTGAGGATAGAAATCCTGGTTTCTACCGAATCATCGAAGCATTCCGAGAAATCACCGGTCTCCCCGCCATCATCAATACAAGCTTCAATATGCACGGGGAGCCGATCGTGTGCTCTGCAGAGGATGCAGTTCGGGCATTTCTTACGGGAGACCTGGACTACCTAGCGCTTGGATCATCCTTGATAGGTCACCCTCAAACTAGGCGGCGCCATCGCATCCCCTTGACTGGAGCCGGAGAGGAGGCCGCTCATTAGCGGCCAGAATTTGGAAGGGCTTCCATCTGGCCAACCCTCTGAATACTTGGGGGCCATACCGGTAACGCATCGCAACCGGAAGCGATTGCTTAAGCTGGTCCGAGTCGCAATCAGCGTGGGGATATTGGGCTATCTGCTGTCAAAGGTAGAGTCTTCCGAAGTAATTTCAACTCTGGCGAAAGCAGATCCATTGTGGTTGGGCCTGGCGATCGCAATGCTGGCGATTGGCAAGATCATTATTGGCATACGTTGGCGACTACTGATCGAAGCGCAAGGAGTCAAGATTCGTTTGACCAGCCTGATCTCGTCGATACTGATAGGAATGTTCTTTGGCAGCGTGCTGCCCACAAAGATCGGTGGAGACGTAGTGAGAGCGTATGACGTTGCTGAGAAGAGCGATGCCTCTATCGCTTACGGACTGAGCTCCGTCGTGATCGACCGGATTCTCGGCGTATTGGGCCTGGCACTATTCGCAGCGTTTACTCTTCTTCTCGCTAGAGGTGCCTTTCCAGACAGCGGAGCTTATGCTTTGCCGGTTGTTGCGGTTCTCATCTTCGCGACCACTATGCTCGCGATACTCATTCATGCACCTCTTACGGACTTGGTTTCGCGAAAGCTGCACAGACTTGGCCTAGATGGTTTCTCGAACAAGATCGTCGAGCTTAGGAAAGCATTGAGCTTGATGACCAAATCGAGAGGAGTTCTCTTGATCGGGCTCACTCTGTCCTTGATGCTGCAGGTCGTCATAGTGATTTACTACGCGCTCATGGGCGCGTCGCTCGGGTTGGTGATCCCATTCTCATATTACTTCGTCGCCGTGCCCATTGCGCTACTTATACTGCTTCTACCAGTCTCCATCAATGGAATCGGCCTGCGAGAGGCGGTGTTTGTGTATTTGCTTGATAAAGTCTCTGTGTCGCCCCACGACGCGATCGCCTTGTCTTGGCTGGCTTTCGCCATGCTTCTGTTGCAGGCCATCGTCGGAGGCGTCCTGTTTGTATTGAGAAGGCGGCCGAATGTGCGGCATACAAAACCGGCAGAGGCTCTTTCCACGGAACATGCAAGCTGATTTCCAAGAAAGCAAGAAAGCGGGGATTATGACTGATATTCTGCTCACAAAGGGGAATGCTACTCTGCAAGTCCAATCGATCTACCAGGACCCGCAATACGTTCGGTCCTACGACGCGGGCCACTATGGCGGGGACTTTGGCAACTACATCCACGACCAGGAAGTCGAGACCTTTTCCTCGCTGGTCACGAGCGGAACGCGGTTGCTCGACCTAGGTTCGGGTACGGGAAAGCTCGCTCTGGCTCTAGCGGGCGAGTTCGATACCGTGGTCTGCGCTGATTCCTCCTTTGAAATGCTGTCAGTTCTTAAGCGGAAGGCACTGGAAGAAGGTATTGATGTTGCGTGCGTCCTGACAGACGCCCAACAGTTATGCTTTCGCCGCGATGCGTTCGACAGCTTGGTCTCATCAAGAGTTCTCATGCACCTAGAGGACTGGAGGTTGGGAGTCTCTGAACTGAGCCGAGTGACGCGAGAGGTTGTACTCGACTTTCCCCCGCTTCTAAGCTTTGCCGGCCTGAGCTTGATACTGCGCGGGGCGATCGCGCGCCTTGGAGTAATCTCGCGGGAACCGCGGGCAATCTCCCTGACTGGTATCCGGCTTGAGCTCGAGCGCCACGATCGCGTGGCCAACGAATGGAGAAAGGCATACTTTTTCCCTATCTCTCTGCACAGGCGTCTGAATCGATCGGCGGTCACTAGACGAATTGAAGAGCCGTTCCGTCGTCTTGGAATTACCCGGCTATTTGGTGCGCCGGTGACGCTGAGAGCAAGTGACGGTAGCGAGTAACCGATGAAAAATCAACTCCCCTGGCAACTGAGTGCGTTTGACAGGACGCTGAAGAAAAGGATAAAGGCCGGCCTAATCAAAGACCGCCTGGGGGACTTGAGCGGAGCTCAGTGCCTATTGGTTACCTGCGGCGAGAATAACGGCGCGATCAACTATCATCTCCGCCAGGGGGGAGGGAGCTGGACCTGGGCGGAATTCGAAACGGTCGCGATCGATGATATGGAGCAGCTTCTGGCTGAGCCGGTTCTCAGGCTCAACAAGGACAGACCTTCGCTTCCACTGGAGAGTGACACGTTCGATGTGGTCATCGCGCTCGACGCCCACGAACATCTGCGGGACCCCGATTTGTTTACGGAGGAGATCGCGCGGGTCACTAAGCCTGATGGCAGAGCGATTGTGAGCGTACCCAGCGCGAATAGCGGCATGTTGGTCTCCCGGATCAAGCGGGCCGCTGGAATGCCAGAGTCCTTATACGGGCATTTGGTACCGGGATACGAGATAGCTGAGCTGCAGGAGATGCTCAGCCGGGCGGGACTAAGACCGTACTTTGGACGGTACTACTCGAAGTTCTTTACCGAGCTTCTGGAGCTGTTCCTAAATCTCGCCTACGTGAAGGTCTTCTCCAAGAAGAGTAGCGACGGCCCGAGCGAGGAAACCGTAGCCCCGACGACTCGCGATCAGATGAACCGGATCAGCGGAGGCATGAGAATCTATGGGTTGATCTATCCGATCTTCCGCCTCATTTCCGCGTTGGACGCGCTGCTGCCTACCAGCAGGGGCTACGCGGCGTTGGTTGAGGCAACGAAGGATTCCTAGCTTTCGAAAGCCTCAAAAAGAATAGGCAAGATGCTGTTCCTCGGAATGCAATTAATTTGCGGGCGAATATCGATTTGGTTAGTGCAGTGGGATGCGTGAGCGTTAGTTCGATGAAAGCAATAGAACGGCATCGCCCCCAAAGGGGGCTGCAAGCGTCCGCACGCTGCCACCGCTCACGCTGGATTGCTCGGTATAGCTGCCGTCGCGCGGGTTGAACCAAGAGACCCGGAACTCGCCTGATGTGCCCGTGAGGTCAATGCTTATCGAGCCGCCATTCGGAAGGTAAGCTGCATATACATCGCCGCTCTTGCCAAAGACATAGCCCTGGCCGCTCGATATCAGTTCATTGGACGGGCGCATCTCCCAGAAGGGTAGTCTTTCCACAAATTCCCGTGCCCTCGTCATGTCACTGAAATGATTGGCGAAATCCGGATATCCGGCTAGTGGGAAGGTATGCATTTCGAAATTGCCACCGCCGAGATAGACAGACCAAATGATGTGACGGGCAAGGTCCCGATCGGAAGCGCCGAGTTTTCCGGTCTCATCAAAAGATATTGGTATGGTCCTCCCTGAGCTCTCGACGGCGGCGAACCAGAAATTGGCGTTGACGTTTTGTGGACTAGCGTCAGTCTGGAAGCTGGTCAAATCGAATCTAGAATCGCCCACGAAGGGGTTCCATTTGCTAAGGCTTCCAGCATGATGGACCGTGATTGGGTGATCGTACGGATCAAGGGAGCGAATATCCTGAGCGAAATCTTTCACTTGGCGTGCGGAGTAGCTTTCGTTGTACTCCTCCGCGATGTTCCAAATGATGCCGTTGTGGTGTCCAAAGCGGGCGATCATCTCTCGGTAATACATGGTCCGATCGAAACCAGTCCAAGCGGAGTCGTCTTCTAGCACAAGGTGAAGGATCAAGCCCTTGGATTGAATATATGTAAATAGCTGCTCCCACCCCTCCAGTTTCGCTAGGTCGAAGTATTCGTGATTTGCCTTCGCGCTGGCTTGATTGGAACCAACCCAAGGCCAAACATTCCTTCCATCCCCGTCGACGTTGTTCAGCAGCACATAAATCGAGTTCACTCCTTTGTCGGCGAGGTAATCGATCGCAGCTTGCTTTGTCGAGAACCCGGCATTCACGCCGGGCGCTAGGAAGTCTTCAGGATCATCTGCCCCTCCTTTGAGCCAATATGGACCGTCGGAGAATCGCAAGTAGTGTCCGCCGGCGTACTCGAGGCGCCCGACGCACTGGAGATTGGGTAGTCCTCCCGGCACATAATCGCTGCATTCTGTGGGGGATTCAACTTCAAATGATCCGCTTTCTCCATTCAGTCTTGGTTCTGAGCTAATCGATTTGTAGCTCCAAGACCCATTGGCATCCGGAGTGAAACGGACTTTCCAGATAGTGCCGTCGAGCCCTCCGTTTCCATCGCCATCGTAAAACGCCGGAACGGTGTATGAGCGCCCGCCAGGGCCATTGAACAGAACATCGACCTCGATCTTGAACGGATTGGCGGACTTGCTCAATCCGATGGACTGTGGACCCATCAGCTCGATCTCAACTTTTGACCACCGCGCTACACTACCTAATGAGACGGGAGAAGAGCTTGCCTCGGGTTCGTAGAGCGGGTCGACCGCAACAGAAGTTGAGGATTCGGAATCAGGAGTCGCACAGGCAGCAGCGACGAGGATTACCCAGCTGACCGCCAGCCAGTTCCTCATTCAGACCCGTTCCCGTTCATTCGCAATGCTCCATTGTGGCGGGATCCTTGGAGGCGACCTCTGCTTTTCGATGCGATTTGTGAGGACTGTATTCATCAAGAACGGCCACCAAACATAATATGCCCTCCCCAATCGCACATGGGGCGACTGCCTACGCGCTCTATCGAGCATTCGGCGCGAGACTGGAGGAAAAGACCGGTCCCGCTCCATGGAGCCCCAGGCGGGTGCTCCTTGTCATCGTTGCGTTGTCGTTCCTGCCAGATCTTGATGTGATCCCTGGGCTTCTTGTAGGTGATCTGCCCGGTATCCACAACAGCATTATGAACAGCATCTCAGTTGGTGTGCTGGTCGCTTTCGCTGTCGGTGGGATCATGTGGTTCGTCGGGCGTATGGCCGCCCGTGACTGGTTCATTATTGCGCTCATCAGCTATTGGCTGCACGTTGCCATGGACTATTTCACCACAGAACGCGGCGTAATGTTGTTCTGGCCCCTCACGACAAAACGCTTCATTGCACCCGTTAAGCTTTTCTACGGCTTCCATTACTCAGAAGGATTGATAAGCATCCGTCACGTCTGGACCGTGGTCACAGAGCTTGCCTTCGCCTTGGTCCTCTTGCTAGTCATCAGACTGTTCGCCAGGTTGATTTCGAGTCGCAGGGCGGCATCGGCTCGGTAGGTCGGTCCAGCATAAGTCTCGCTGAACCTTCACTCAGATGGATGCATTCCCCCGAAATCCGAGAATGATCTTTGCCCGAGGCAGTTCCCCTTGGTTGCGACGGGCACCCATGAACGAATTGAAACTTATGACAGACTGTGCTGCTCTTAGAGAGCGTACTCGCGGAATTAACTAATGTCATCGATAACCTTTGCCGCCGCGCTGAGAACTGAGCGCAAGGTGTTCACTACAACGCTGGCCGTGACGGCTGCCACTGCGCTCGGAGCGGCGCTGCGCTTCTACAAGCTTGGGCAGTGGAGCTTCTGGATTGACGAAGTGATCACACTTCGCCGGGCCGAGCCGCTTACCGTGATGGACATCTTTCGTGAGCCGGCCTCTCGAGCCTTTATAGGCTCGGCGCTGGATCTGTTCGGCACCAGCGAATGGAGCGCGCGGCTGGTTCCGGCGCTGGTGGGAGTGATCACGATCCCCGCGCTCTACCTGATCGTGCGCCGGATGGCCGACCAGGAAGTAGCACTAATGGCGAGCCTATTGCTGGCGGTCTCGCCGTGGCATATCTATTGGTCGCAGAACGCCCGATTCTACGCAATCCTATTGTTGCTCTACACCATCGCATTGTTCGCGTTCTATGTCGGTATCGAAGAGAATCGCCCAGGATATCTGATCATTGCAGGGGCGATGCTCTTCCTGGCTGCGAGGGAACGACCGATCGCGATGTTTCTGCTGCCGGTTGCAGGAGCCTACCTTGGAGGCATCTTGCTCTTTCGATTCGAACGGCCAAGTGGTCTCAATTGGCGAAACGTCGCCTTGTTGAGCGCGATGGGGCTAGGCCTCGCGCTATTGATCACCGGCACCTTCATAGACACCCCGACCCAGTGGTCCGACGCATTTAGCCGGATCAACACCAATCCACTGTGGATCCTGTCCGGTGTCGTCTTCTACGTCGGAGTCGCCGTCATAGTGCTAGCGGCATTTGGTGGTGCATACCTACTGCACTTGAGGGATCGGGCGGCCCTGTTGCTCACCCTCAGCGCGATCATTCCGCTGGTTATGGTCATGGGGCTTTCGCTCCTGCAATACGCGGCCAACCGATATATGTTCATGACGCTGCCCAGCTATCTAATCCTGGCCGGAGTCGCGATCTGGGAGCTGTTTCGGCGGTCGGATCAGGTCGGGCGACTAATTGCCGCTGGTGTGCTGACGTTGTTGGTCGTGACGTCGCTGAGTGAGGATGTGCTGTATTATCGGTTTCAGAACGGGAATCGAGACGACTGGAGAGGCGCGCTGCAAGTCGTCAAGTCGCGCATGCAGCCGGGGGATTTGGTGGTCTCTTCCGCGCCAAACGTGGCGAGTTACTACTTGGGAGCGCCTGTGATGAGCCTGGAGAACTTTGACCTTGAGGCGCTTTATCAGAGCGAAGAGCCAATATGGTTTGTGGAAGATATGAACGCGGCAGGCCGATATCCAGCTGCTAATCAGTGGATGACGAAAAACGCGGAACTCGTCGCCAATCTTGATGTGCATGTGAGGGCGCGGAACTTTCTCATGCGCGTGCGTTACTACGATCCCGCTGAGGGGTGACAATCCGAAAGCTCTTAGGCCATTTACCAAGAGCTTCATACCGTGACAACCGGAACAGCCATACTTATAGCAGTCGCCTTGGCGCTGCGATTCGCCGGCGCGTCCCTACGATTTGGTGCGCTGGGAAAAGCTGGACGGGTGATCGGGTGGCTGGCTTGCACCTCCGCGATTTGGGTGGCTGTAGGGGCACTCGGAGGGTGGTCCCCCATTTGGCCGAGCTGGGTGCTAGGGGTTACCGGCGCTCTAGTCGAATCAAAGGTGGGCCGACGCCTATCCTGGGTCCTCGCTGATTTGATCATGGTCGTTGTTGCCGGAACGCTCTCGATTCCGCCTATGAGTTTCGGCTTGATTGCGGCGAGTTCAGCAGTCGTAGCGGCAGCGGGCTACGCGCTGGATTCAGCAGCCGAGAAGACGCCGGTGCGATTCATCCTGGGGTCAGTGGGCATCGTCGCCAGTGGAATACTGATTGTCACATTCCTAAGGCCCACGATAGCCAAAACTGGGGCTGAATATTTGAACCGGCTGGTGGTCAGTGGCGCTTGGCCATACATGGGCGTAGCTCCAATTCGATACGCTGAGCGAAAAGAGCTGGCGACTGGTGCGATCGGTTGGATGGAGGGGCGGCCCAAGGAAGGACTCTCGCCCGGCGCCTTAGTGTTCCATGGGTCCAAACCTCAAGGCTCACAGCAGGCTGCCGCGATAGTACTTCGGAGGGGACTCTTGAACGCGGGCTTTATCGTGCTCGCCTTGGATCATATTGGGTACGGAGAAAGCCCGAACCCGCCGCCGGGCAGCGGGGTAGAAGCCTACGACCCTTTGCCTTCTG
>JBGMQN010000014.1:0-5826 GCA_048054495.1 Anaerolineales bacterium | reverse complement strand
AGCCCGAACCCGCCGCCGGGCAGCGGGGTAGAAGCCTACGACCCTTTGCCTTCTGTACTGGCGGCGTACGACCTTCTTAGCCAGGATCCGAATGTGGGCGACGTTTTTGCAGTTGGTCACTCCATGGGATCAGCGGATACGCTGCGCCTGCTGGCCGCATCCCAATCTCTGTGCGGAGGGGTCCTCCTCGGCGCGAGCAACAGTGCGATGACGGAGGACGCGGAGTCCAGGTATTTGCGGTTTCACTCGGATCGCAAAATCGAAGAACGGATTCCGTTCAGTCTCTTTGTCACCATCCGGGACCTGTTCTACGACCAGGAGAGGCTTGCTCGCCAAGTTCCAGAGAATCAGACTGCCATCTACTTCGTTCGTCTGGAGAATGATTGGCAGAACATTGTAGAAACGCGAGACGCTCTATTCGAAGCGTTACCCGCTCCGAAAACCGCATGGGACCTAGAAGGTTCCACTCACTACTTTAACTCCGCAGAGGCAGCAGGAATCCTGATCGGAGATACGCGCGTTGCGCGCCGCTTCGCGTCTTGGGTGGGCGAGCTGCCAACGTGTGAGGCTGCCTTGGCTGAGTTGAGTCAGTGAGCTGAGCTCTATGCTATTCATTGTCCAACTAGGGTGTGGCTCGAACGGAGAGAAATGCTGGGTGTCACGGGGCGGATTGTAAATTGTCCGGTAATAATACGGCGGTCGACCGACGACATGGATCCGCCCCTGAATAACTCGCTATAGAACAGTGTCTCTTCGTTAGGCGCTGGTGACAGGCTCGTGGTCGGTCTAACGTGATCGCGCGAAATGGAAAGGACCGCTCGGACGACCTGGCTACCTGCTAACAAGGAGCACAGCGTCGCTGCTGAAGGGGGATGTAAAGGCGAGAACGCCTCCCGCGGTGACAGTCGAGGCCCCTGAATAAACTCCTGAACTTGGATCAAACCAAACAGCTTGAAACGCACCTGATGCAGCCGAGAGGTCCAGTTCTACCGTCCCGCCCGAAGGAAGATAGACCAAGTACGTTTCACTCGATTTGGCGAAAACATATGCGTTCCCGCTGACGAGGATGTTATTGGTAGGCCGCATTTGCCAATACGGGAGCTGTTCAATGAAGGCTCGGGCTCGCGCTAAGTCTTCAAAGTGTGCTGCGAAATCCCGGTATTGAGAGAGCGGAGAAGTGTGCATCTCGAACATCCCTCCGCCAAGATAGACCGACCACAAAATGCGTCTCGCCAGGCCCCGATCAAACGAACTCAGCTTCCCGGTTTCGTCAAAGGAAATTGGAATGGTTCTCCCGGAGCTCTCGCTAGCCTCGAACCATGATGAAGCGGCGACGTTCTGTTCGGTCTTTGTGGTTTGGAAGCTGGTTAGGTCGAATCGCGAATCTCCTAAGAATGGATTCCATGCGCTCAAGGCGCCGGCGTGGTGAACGGTGACCGGGTGGTCATAAGGATCCAAGTCTCGCAACATCTGGGCGAATGACTTAACTTCATTCGGGGAATAGTTTTCTTGATATTCCTCCGCGATGTTCCAAATGAGTCCGTTGTGATGTCCGAAACGAGCGACCATCTCCCGGTAATACATTGAGCGGTTGAAGCCGGTCCAACCCGAATCATCCTCTAGAACGAAGTGCAAAACCAAGCCTCTGGATTGAATGTAAGAGAAGAGCTGTTCCCACTCGGCCAACTTGCCGATGTCGAAGTGCTCGTCATTCGCCTTAGCTTCGGCCTGAGTGGGTCCTACCCAAGGCCAGACATTCTTCCCATCACCATCGATGTTTTGCAGCATTATGTACATTGAATTGATTTTGTTGTCGGCCAGAAAACCGATCGCTTGTTCCTTCGTAGCAAAGCCGACCGTAATTCCGGGTCCAAGAAAATCTTCCGGATCGTCTGCACCGCCCTTGAGCCAATAGGGTCCATCTGCGAGCTTCAGGTAATGCTCCCCGACATACTCCAACCTCCCGACGCAGCCAAAGTCGGGCAAACCACCGGCAACATAGGATCCGCAACCGGACGGGGCGATGACCTGGAACGAACCCATATTCCCATCAAGCAAAGTCTCGGAGCTGAATGACGCATAGGTCCAGAGACCAACGGAGTCCGGCGAGAATCGAACTCTCCAAACGTCTCCATCCATACCACCGCTTCCGTCTCCATCATAGAAGGCTGGAACTTGGAACGTCTGCCCGCCTGGGCTCGTGAACTCAACGTCCATAAGGATTTGGAATGGATTCGCGCTTGAGCTCATGCCTATGGAACTGGGACCCGGGAATTCGATTTCTACCTTCGACCATTGGACGAACGCGCCGGGTGTGGAAGTCGGTGAGGAACTAGGTGTCTGGGTCGGTGACGGAACCGTGCTAGTCACTGTTGAAGTGGGTGACGCGGGAATGGCCGTGGCAGTGAGGGTGGGCGTTTCCGAAGGGATTGGCGTGGAAGATGCCAGCGGAGTGGGGGAGGTGGAATCGGTCGCAGTCAAGCTGGGAGCAGGGCTTGCAGTTGACGATGGAACGGCGGTAGAGGATGGCTCGGGAGTCGTCGAAGGAAGCTCGGTTGCGGTAGAGGTCGGCAAGGACGTCTGCGAAGCGGTTGCACTGGGCGGCGGAACCGACGTATTTGTCGAGGATGGGACCAGAGTCGCGGAGGGTAGAGTCGGAGGGGTCGGCGTATCTGTTGGTGCTGAAGTGGCCGTCTCCGAGGGCGCCTGATTAGGCGCCGCGGTCGCGGATGGCGGGAGTGCAGTTGGGGTATTGCTTGGAGCAATTGTTGGCGGAAAATCTGTATCGGTTGAAGTGGGAGTGATTGTCTCGGTCGGCAGGTTGGTTGCCGTAGCAGTTGGCTCCTGGGTCTGAGTGAGCGTCGCTGTTCCGGTTGCCGTTAGCGTGGCCGGCGGCACCAGGAATGTATTTACGATCCCTTGAACATCTAAGACGTTGACTGCTCCATCTTGGTTCACGTCTGCCCGCTGGACAATTGCTGGATCCATTTCCGTACCTAGGATCACGTTTACACAGAGTTGGACGTCTAGGATATCGACCCGCCCATCTCCGTTGACATCCCCTTTCATCTCAGCGGACAGATTGCCAGCGCTGCGTTCCCGCGAGGGCAGACCTGCCGCCGCAGAGGCCACCGAAAGGGACTGCAAGTAGGCAGCAGCCGCAGCTACCGAGACGATGCCAAGCAACACAAGTAGACGTCTAATAGCTAATACTCCTTGCGGCCCACAAAGGCGCAGAAAATTGCCTAAGGGGCCTGAAGCGTGAGCGCACACAACGCGATCATGCCGGTGCATCTCGAGTTCGAACTATTCAGTTTTCTGTGGGAATTCTCGGAAGTCGCCTGCGGGGTAATGCAGGCCTCCACGGTGATTTGCCGCTAGGTCACCCTGGTGTTGGTTGCTCAACCCCCTCCGAGTCCCAATCGCATTATATGGTGTCGCGACACCAAACTGGCCAGGTACTTTGGTAGGAAAATGACCCCGCAAAAAGGAGAGAGGGCCTACGAATGGAAATAAGAGATCTTACTCAACCTTTGATTAAGTGGTGGTGGCTTCTAGTCGCGGCGACACTGATCGCCGGCGTGACAAGTTTCGTCGTTGCTTCCCGGGAACCGCCCATCTACGAGGCCAGCACCACGCTCATAGTCGGGCAGGCAATAAGCGATCCCAACCCGAGCGGAGGTGAGTTCCAGCTCAGCCAGCAGCTCTCGGGACTCTACGCTGACATCGCGGAGCGGGATCCGGTGGCCTTTGCCACAATGGACGCGCTCGGGCTGGACTGGCTTCCCGACTACAACGTGCGCGCGTTGCCCAACTCCCAATTCCTCGAGATCGCGGTGGTCGACGCCAACCCTGAGGTGGCGGCGATCGTCGCAAACGAGCTGGGGCGGCAGCTGATCCTGCAGAGCCCCACTGCTCCAGGACAGGAGGATCAGGACCGGCAGCAGTTCATCGCCGCGCAGCTCACGTATCTGGAAGAGAAGATCGCCGAGACTCAATTCGAGATCGAGGATAAGCAAACCGAATTAGGCGAGTTGGTCAGCGCCCGCCAGATCGCGGATACCCAAATCACCATCACGGCGCTGCAAGGCAAGCTCACTACGCTGCAGGCTAACTACGCCTCGCTGCTATCCAACACGCGGGGGGGCGCGACCAACACCCTCAGCGTGATCGATTACGCCGCGATCCCCAGTTCGCCGATCGGCCCGGACGTGCTTATGATCACGCTGCTGGCCGCGGCGGTAGGTTTGTCTCTTGCAGCGGCTGGCGCCTACCTGATCGAGTATTTAGACGACACGATCCGTACTCCGGATGACGTAGCTCGCATCACACACCTGCCGGTCATCGGCCACATTCCGGACGCTAAAGAACTAAGGGCCCATGGGGCAGATCCGAAGCTCTTCTCCAGGCTGGCCAACTCCCAGGCGGCGGAGGCCTTCCGGAGCCTGCGCACGAACCTGGAGTTCGCGGGGGTTCAGGGAGCGCCGCGGACCGTCCTTATTTCCAGCCCTAGCGAAGGCCAGGGGGCAACTATGGTCGCTACCCAATTGGCTGCTTCGTTTGCGCTGGCAGGTAAACGAGTGGCGCTGATCGACGCCAATTTGCGCCAGCCAAGCTTGCACGAATTCCTGGGCATCGAGAACAAGCTGGGTCTGTCGGATATGCTGACGGAGGATCTTGTGCCGCAAGTCCTGGCGCAGGAATCGAGCAACTGGCGCTTGAAATACGTTACGGCTGGTAAGCCCAAAGAGAATGCAGCAGAACTGCTAGGATCCATGTGGCTGCTGAGAGCGCTCACCCGATTGCGGGATCAAGCGGATGTGGCCGTCTTCCTCGGGCCTTCCTTCCGAGTGGCGGAATCCTTCATCCTGGCCTCCAAGCTGGAGGCCACGCTTATCGTGATGAGGCCTGGCAGCACCCGCGAGGGAGCAGCCATGACCATCATGGAGCAGCTCGAACGCGGTCGAGCCAACGTCGTCGGCGTTGTATTGAACGGCCTGCGATCAAGGAAGAAATCGGCGATCTCCGGCTACGTCCACTATGGCCCTAGCCAGACCAGTCGAGATGATGGCCATCCCCCACCGACTCAAAGCAGCAGCGGACCGGTCGTACTACGGCGGCCTGAAACGGGCCACTAGCGGTCGCCACTTATGGCCGATTAGGGTTCACATATGAACGCTTTGGAATTCGGCTCCCCGAATGGCAATACGATCTTAGCCTGGCGCTTGCGGCCCGCAGGCTCCCTGAATCTGAAGTCGCCGCCATTGCGGCCGTCGCCTAGACCATGAAACCCGCCATTTTCCTGGATCGTGACGGTGTGCTACTCGAGAACCGGCCCGATTATGTTCGGACCTGGGATGAGGCAATGATTTATCCAGGCGCCCTGGAAGCGCTGGCGAAAGCCAGCCGCAGTCCATATAAGTTTGTGATCGTGACCAACCAGTCTGGCGTCGGACGCGGGCTCATCGATGTGGAAGAGGCAGAGGCCATCAACCGGCAATTGGTGATCGAGGTACATAAGGCCGGCGGACGAATTGACGCAACCTTCATGTGCGTCCACACTCCAGAGCAGGAATGTGATTGCCGCAAGCCGAAGCCCGGCCTGCTTTTGCATGCCGCAGGCCTGCTAGGGATCGATCTTAAGAGCTCGGCCATGATCGGGGATGCCATCACCGATCTCGAGGCCGGGGAGGCGGCTGGCCTCGGTCGGGTGGCGATGGTGCGCACCGGGCGGGGCGAAGAGGAATTGAAGGTGAATGGGCAGGTCAGCCATGTCTATGAAGACCTGGCGGAGGCGCTTGCTGCATTGATCTAGTTGATTATTTC
>JBGMQN010000118.1:2942-20795 GCA_048054495.1 Anaerolineales bacterium | reverse complement strand
GAGGGCACACCTAAGAAGCGCTTCTTGGAGGAGTATTCGAAGCATTTTTCTTCGGTGGAGATCGACGCCACCTTCTATGCGATTCCGAGAACTAGCGTGGTCGAAGGCTGGCGGGAGCGTACGCCCGAAGGGTTTCGATTCGCAGCCAAATTTCCCAAACTCATCACGCATGAGAAACAACTGCATGGGGCGGAAGGCGACGCGCAGGCGTTTGTGGGAACCATGCAAGCGCTTGGCGACAAGTTGGGTGTGCTGACGCTCCAATTCGCCTACGGTTTCGCACCCGACAACTTCGATCGCCTGGATTCCTTTCTCGCAGCCCTGCCCGCTGGCCCGCGCTACGCGGTTGAGATCCGCAATCGAAAATGGCTGGAACCCAATTTAGGCGAGATGCTTTCACAACACAACGTGGCGCTAGTGCTGCAGGACCTGCACTATATGCCGCGGCTGGATTGGATCACGGCTGATTTTTCCGTTGTGCGGTGGCTTGGCCGCCGCAAAGACATTAGAGCGTACGATCGCATTCAGATCGATCGATCCGAAGTGCTGAGTCGCTGGGCGGAACGGGTTTCACGCTTCCTGGACGACGGAGTCGATGTTTATGGCTACTTCAACAATCACTTTGCCGGCCACAGCCCCGCCAGCGTTCGCCAGTTTGCGGACCTACTTGGCTACGAGTTCCGCCCCGCGTGATTTACAATGAAGGTTGTCCGCTCGAACTACAGGAGGAGAAATCATGCCGACCTACATCATGCTTAGCAACCTGACGGATGCCGGTGCCAAGACGGTTTCCAAGAAACCTGCGCGCATCCAGGAGGTCAATACAGAGCTGGAGAAGGCCGGGGTAAAGGTCATCGCGCAGTACGCGACACTGGGGCCCTACGATTTCGTGAACGTCGTGGAAGCAGAGAGTAACACCACGATCGCCAAGGCCTCAGTAAAGCTCGCTTCTCGAGGATCGATCAGGATCACCACGCTGGCGGCAGTCGACATCGAGGAATTCATCAGCTCGCTGGTCGAATAAGCACAAGCCGCTTATTCCTTTTCGGGTCCTAGCGCGCAGGCCAAACAAACGGTAATGCGGAGCCTTCCGAAAGCTCCGCATTCTCCTTAAAGGAATTGATATGGAGCTACACACCGTCAAGATCGACAAGCCAGACGAGGTCAACTTGATCTTGGGGCAATCCCACTTCATTAAGACCGTAGAAGATATCCAAGAGGTCCTGGTCACCGCAGTACCTGGTATCGAGTATGGGCTGGCCTTCTGTGAAGCCTCGGGACCCGCACTTGTCCGCGCCGCAGGAACCTCGGATGAGCTCACGGAGCTGGCGACGGCCAATGCGCTGGCGCTCTCCGCGGGACATGTGTTTATCATCTTTCTGGGAAACGCCTTTCCAATCAACGTGCTCAACGCGATAAAGAATGTACCCGAGGTCTGCCGGATCTACTGTGCCACGGCTAATCCGGTGGAGGTAATAGTGGTGGAGACAGAGCAAGGTCGGGGCGTGCTGGGAGTGGTAGACGGAGACAAGCCGAAAGGGATCGAAACCGAGCAGGATGCTGAGCGACGTCGCGCATTTCTGCGACAGATCGGTTACAAGGTGGGGTAGTGGTATTCAGACGTCCCGGGAATCGAGCCACAGAGATACGCGAAGTCACGGAGCAGGTCGATTCGATCCTTGGCTCCGGCGTGGCTTGGCAAGGTACGCTGACCGGGACGGGAGGTATCCGCATCGATGGCGCGTTCGACGGTGAGATTGCTCTCCGAGGTCTGGTGGTCATCGGAGAGCAGGGCCGCGTCACCTGTAAGCATATTCGAGCCGCCACCGTCATTGTCGCTGGCTCGGTGAAAGGCGATATCACGGCCGGAAAGGTCGAGATCGCGAGGACGGGCCGAGTCTGGGGGGATGTCGTAACCACCAGCTTCTCGACCGAGGAGGGCGCTTTCCTGCGCGGCAAGATCACGATGGAGGAGCAGGTTGACTTGGGCCTGGGGCCTTCGGCCGAGGCAGAGGGAGAAGACGAGCAAGCGGAAGAGAACTAGGTCGAAATCCGTAAGGGGCTGGGCTTTGCCCCGGTCCTTTCTATTTAAGCCAGGGGATTCGCAATATGGGGCTAAGGAGACTGTTCAAACTGAAGCAGCCATGAGCCCAGGTACGGTTCATCTCCCTGGCCTTCACACTCATGAGCCGCAAGATTGGTGACCGGTTGCAGAGAGTCGGCTAGCTGCAAGGTGTAGGTAACACCCTCTGTCATCGCGAAATCCCCGTACCCCAGACCCAACTCAGGCTTCAGACCGGTGAAAAAGTGATCCTGGCCCGAGTCCCACACGACGATCACCTCCTGGCCTGGCACCGATCCTTGAGCCGCGTTGAGCACCACAACCTGTATCAGTGGCTGTGATAGCAGCGGATCGCAGATCTGCTCTCGAGAGGTTAGCAGAAAGGCCGCTCCGGGAGTTGCGGTAGGTCTACGGGTCGGGCTCGGACGTGGGGTTTTGGAAGGAGTTGGGGAAACCGATACCGTCGGCACGGGAGTACGGATTGGGCCCTGGCTGAGAGCGCTCGCAAGTTGCGAGAGCGCGCTAGCTTCCGTGTCGGCAAGACCCGCCGCAAGGCGCTGCTGAGCGAGGGCAGCCAATTCTGTCGCAGTATCGAGATCCGGAAATAGGGCCAACCGGGTCCGTGCACGCACCAGATCGCCACCACTGACATATGCCGAAGCGATCAACCCCAGATAGTCGGCCCGGAAGTCGGCACGCAAGGAGTCGGGCGCGGTTTCAACGTACTCAACCGGGCTTACCAGCCAGGCATAGTACAGTCCCCCTGCCAGCCCTATGCCGAATCCCAGTATAAGGAGCAGCCAGCGGCTCATGGAGGTCCGATGCCTCCCGGTTGCGGCAGCGTACGGAGGACGATGGCCAACGCATTGAGCCGCTCAAGATCCGCCCTGCTGAAGGAATGTTCCAGCGCGTAGTCGATAGCTTGTGTGACGTAGTCGTCAGGCGCCTGAGGACCGAGGGCCGCCAACCGGACCTGTGCCAGGGTCAGGTCCTGATCCGAGGCAAAGGATTCGGCCACCATGAGCACGTAGTCCGTGCGGAAATCTATTCTTAAAGAATCGGGACTGGTATCGATATATTCGACGGGGCGCACGAGCCAGCCATATACGACGGCAATCAAGGCTCCGAAGACGAGACCAAGGATCAGTGGGGCTAGCTTGTTTTGCATGCGCTCAAACGCGTACGACCCTGGCCCCTTGAAAGTGTGCTCGAATGGGGTCAGGGCCGCCTATGCTATAATCGCTCGATGCCGAAGGTGGGAGTCGAACCCACACTCCCGAAGGAACGCGATTTTGAGTCGCGCGCGTCTGCCAGTTCCGCCACTTCGGCCATTGGGCAGTATATTCAAAGGCCCACGACCGGTCAACATTCCCCGCTGCTTGAGCTCGCAAGAGTGATCTAGTCTGCCCCCTCAAGAGGCCGCACGCGAGAGCAAGGAAATTCGAACAAGGATGATTTCTTAGTGCCATGCGTTTAGGGATCATCGGGCTCCCGGGCTCTGGCAAAACCTCCATTTTTAACGCTCTCACAGGTGCTGACCTCCCTGTAGGTGGACACGTCTCGCGCGTCGAAGTTCATACCGGCGTGGCGGATATGCCTGACCCACGGCTGAAGAGCTTAAGCGCGCTTTATCAGCCACGCAAGACCACCCATGCTCAGATTACCTTCGGCGACGTGGCAGGATTGGGCGAGGATGGGAGCCTATCGGGAGAGCTGGTCAATCAACTGGCGCAGTGGGACGGGTACCTTGCCATCCTGCGCGCCTTTGAACATCCGCTAACAGCAGCGCCTCCGACACCAGAGCAGGACATTCAGGCGATGCAGGCGGAGTTCTTGCTTAACGACTTAGTACGTGTCGATGCGCGCCTCGAGCGCCTGGCGGAGGACCGGCAGAAGGGCGCGCGCGAGCTTTCAGAACTGGATCAAGAAGACGGCCTCTTTCAACGGCTCGACCAGACTCTCCAGGCAGATCGACCCCTGCGAGACCAGAATCTCGGAGACGCGGATCGCGGGCTTCTGCAAGGATTCGGTTTGATAACAACCAAGCCGCTGCTGCTCGTGCAGAATCTTGAGGAGGGGAAGGACGCACAGCCGCTCGCCACCGATCTGCCCTCATTCGCACTATACGGAAAACTGGAGGCGGAACTTAGCCAGCTTCCGGTCGAGGAAGCGCTAGGATTCCGAAAGGAATTTGGGATCGCGCAGGCGGGAAACGAGGGCCTCATGGAAGCCTGCCTTGACCTATTGGGGCAAATCCGGTTCTATACGGTGAGCGAGTCGGAAGTCAAGGCCTGGCTGCTCCCGAAGGACGGCACGGCCCTGCAGGCCGCTGGAACGATTCACAGTGATATAGCCAGAGGATTCATCCGAGCCGAAGTGATCCAGTGGGATGATTTGGTCGAGTTTGGAGGTCTTTCCGAAGCGCGCGCAGCTGGGAAACTTCGTGTGGAAGGAAAAGCGTACAGGCCGAACGACGGAGAGGTAATTCACATCCGATTCAATGTGTGATCGATAGCGAGCGCGCACTGGACTGGAGACGAAAGAGCGATCGAAGGAGGAGAAAATTAATGTCAAGCGAAGAGTATTCACAAGAACGTTGGAGCCTGGACGAGCTGTTTCCGGAGCTCGATTCGAAAGAAATTGAAGATGCGATCAAGGTCCTGGAGGCTCAGGTCGCGAGCTTTGAGGAGCTTCGAGACCGTCTGTCGGCCGACATAAACCCGGAAGCTTTCGTAGAGGGCCTGGACAAGTACGACCAGATGTCTCGGCTGATATCCCGACTCTCGGCATACGCGTATTTCAAATTTACGGAAGACACGCAGGACCAGGCCGCTCAGGCCTTCCAGGCCCGCACGCATCAGCTCGGGGCCGAAATGGACAACCGCACCATGTTTTTCAAACTGTGGTGGAAAGCTCTGGCGGACGGCGAAGCCGAGGTGCTGATGGGAGCCGCCGGCGATTACCGTTACTGGCTGGAAGCTTTGCGGCTCGAAAAGCCATACACCCTCAGTGAACCTGAAGAGAAGGTAATCAATATCAAGGACGTGAACGGTCCGGCAGCATTGATCACGCTCTATGACTCCATCACCAATCGCTATACTTTCCCCCTGGAGGTGAACGGTGAGGTCAAGGAACTCTCTCGGGGTGAGCTTATGGTCTACGTCAAGAGCTCGCAGCCAGATGTGCGCTCCGCGGCCTATCAGTCGCTCTTCAAGGTTTATGAGAAGGACGTCCCCATCCTCGGCCAGATCTACCAATATCGGGCAAGGGATTGGTCCAGTGAGAACGTTCGGCTTCGAGAGTATTCTTCCCCGATCGCAGTGCGGAATCTTCGCAACGACCTGCCCGACGATCTAATCGATATGATGTTGGAAATCTGCAAGGAGAACGCGGCCCTGTACCAACGATACTTTCGGCTCAAGGCCAAGTGGGTTGGGATGGACAAATTGCGGCGGTATGACGTCTACGCTCCGGTCGTGAAGACAGAAAAGAGCTACTCCTTTGCGGACTCGGCCGAGGTCGTATTGGAGAGTTTTGATAAGTTCGAGCCCAAAGTAGCGAAGCTTGCTCGCAAGCTGTTTGATGAGCATCACATCGATAGTGAGGTGAGAACGGGCAAGATGACGGGCGCCTACTGTTCGACGGTCGAACCAGACCTAACCCCATGGGTCATGCAAAACTTTCAGGGGCGCCCGGATGATGTGGCAACGATGGCCCACGAACTGGGTCATGCCATCCATTCGCTGTTGGCGTCCGACCACTCTGCACTGACCCAGGGCTCCTCCCTACCATTGGCTGAGACGGCCTCTACCTTTAGTGAAATGCTGCTGATCGATGAGTTGTTGGAGCGGGATCCGGATCCGGAGGTGCAGCGCGATCTGCTTTTCCGCCAAATGGACGACTCCTACGCAACGATACAACGCCAAGCATTTTTCGCCCTGTTCGAGAAGACCGCCTTCGAGCTTATCGAGGGCGGGGCATCAGTCGACGACCTCACGGCTGCCTACTGGGAGAATCTCGAGGCCCAGTTTGGAGATTCGCTCGAACTAAATGACGAATTTAGGTATGAGTGGAGCATGATCCCTCACTTCCATCACTATCCCTTCTATGTATATGCTTATGCATTCGGGCAATTGCTTGTGCTGTCGCTGTACAAGCAGTATCGAGAAGAGGGAGATTCGTTTATGCCCCGATACCTGGAGATCCTGTCGGCGGGAGGATCGGATTCACCCGTTCGGATCCTGCAGCGAGCGGCAATCGATGTTACGTCGCCCGATTTCTGGAATGGAGGATTCCAAGTCGTGGAGCAGGCCCTGCAGCAGTTGGAAGCGATGCCCGTCGAAAACTGATTTTGGACCACGCCCTGAACACATTACTCGGGATGGGGAACAGGATGCTTGAAATTGGAACGTGACATCTCACTTAGGGCTCTGCCGAGTTCCGCCCTTGAGCTTGCGGAGTGGGACTGGGAGCAGGTCGAAGCTCACTACCTGGACCTCCAAGGTCGAACGATCGATGCTGGGACGGTTGAGGAGTGGTTGACGGCATGGTCCCGTCTCAGAGAGTTGGTGCGGGAGGCGCTAGATCGGCTCTACGTGGCCAAGACGCTTGACACAGCGGATGAGAGCCGCGAGGCGCGCTACAACACCTTCCTCGAACAGACCTTCACGCCCTCAGAGAAGCACGAACAGAGACTGAAAAAGACGTTGCTGGAGTCCGGGCTGGAACCGGAGGGGTTTGAAATTCCGCTGCGCAACCTTCGAGCGCAGGCCAAACTCTTCCGGGAGGCCAACCTATCCCTGCTGGAGCAGGAAAAGAAGTTGGGGACGGAATACGACAAGATCATCGGGGCACAAACGGTCGAATGGGAGGGCGAAACGATCACCCTCCCGCGCCTATTTCGAGAACTCGAGCAGCCTGACCGGACTACGCGGGAAAAGGCTTGGAGACTCGCGATGGGCCGTTACCAAGCCGACCGATCGGCGATAAACGATCTGTGGGTGCGTCGGCTAGACCTACGGAACGAGATCGCGGCCAATGCCGACTTGCCGGACTATCGTGCCTATCGTTGGCAACAGCTGCTACGCCTGGAATATACGCCGGACGATTGTATGGAATTCCATGAGTCGATCGAATCGGTCGTTGTGCCTGCGGCGGCAAGGATCTTGGAACGAAGGCGAGAGACCCTCCAATTGGAAGCATTACGCCCATGGGATCTGCAAGTGGACAAGTTCGGCAGAGAACCGCTCGAGCCGTTTTCTAATGTCGAGGAGCTGATCCGCAAGACCTCCAACATCTTTCACGCGGTGGATCCGGCGCTTGGGGGATATTTCGATACGATGGAATCCGAGGGGCTTCTGGATCTCGATAACAGCGAGGGCAAAGCTCCCGGTGGCTACGCAGAGTACTTCCTTGCGGTAAGGCGACCATTCATCTTCATGAATGCAGTTGGCACCGCTGTGAACGTTGAGACGCTCCTGCACGAGGGTGGCCACGCTTTTCATGTGTTCGAATGCGCCCACCTTCCCTATGTCCAGCAACTCACAATACCCTTTGAATTCGCAGAAGTGGCTTCGATGTCGATGGAGCTGCTAGCCGCTCCGTATCTATCGACCGCCAACGGCGGCTTCTATTCGGAACCGGAGGCTGCGCGCAGCCGCATCAAGCACCTTGAGGATATCGTCCTATTCTGGCCCTACATGGCGGTCGTGGATGCCTTTCAACATTGGGTGTACCTGAATAAGGAGGCGGAAGATCCCGATGTCTGCGATGCGCATTGGGCGCTGCTCTGGGATCGGTTCATGAAAGGAGTCGATTGGAGCGGATTGGAACAGGAGAAGATGACCGGCTGGCATCGTAAACTGCATATTCACCAAGGCCCGTTTTATTACGTTGACTACGGGCTGGCTCAACTAGGCGCGGTTCAGATATGGAAAAACGCCATGGATGACCCGGCGAAAGCGGTGAAACAGTATCGGAAGGCATTGGCACTGGGCGGGACCGTATCTCTGACTGAGCTTTACCGGCAGGCGGGCGCGAAGCTGGCCTTCGATGCGGGAACGCTGGGTGAGGCTGTATCCTTGATCGAATCTACTCTCGCGCATCTAGAGGGACAAAGCTCTAACTGACACCCGAAAACTGCCCTCCTCAGGACTTTGGCGAGATCGGCATTCGAATCGCATACGGATATCCGGGGCCTGAATGATGGAGGAGGGGACAGATCTAGCGCAAGCGGTGAATTGGGGAGCGGAGAGGGTGGGATTCGAACCCACGGTAGCCATGAAGGCTACAACGGTTTTCGAGACCGTCCCGTTCAGCCAGACTCCGGCACCTCTCCACCTCGGATTATAACGTTGGGTCCTGCACCTGTTGAAAAGTGGCTATGTGGACCCAGAAATCGGAAACTTTAGGCGCAGAGGCCGATAGCTTGCTTGGCTATGTGAGGTATGTTACAAATACGTCAAATCGCTCCGGTGCAAGGCCAAAGGTGCAAGCCTATTCCGACAGATTTTGACAATCAAAGGAGGTCCGCCTCGATGACGGAAGCGGAGGAGCAGCCTGCAGTAGAAGGATTGGCGGGGGCTTTAGAAGATCTGGGGGTAGCTTCCCCAGCTTTGACACGCAGGGAATTCCTTTATTATTTATGGGCTTCGTCCATGGCCGTGTTCTTGGTCGGAGCGGGTGGCGTTACGATCTGGTTCGCGCTGCCGCGCTTCCGTGAAGGCGAGTTTGGGGGCGTCTTCATCGTTCCCGTCGAAGAGATTCCCGTACCGGACTCAGACCCAAAGGAATTTGCCGAAGGACGGTTCTGGTTGGTCAACATTGGGGATGAAATTCTCAACGATCCGCGCCAACCCAATGACTACGAGCTCAACCCCGGGGTTCGTATCCTTTACAAGGTGTGTGTGCACTTAGGTTGCCTTTATAAATGGGTGCCCGTCAACGACCGCTTCGAGTGCCCATGCCACGGCTCCAAATATCTCAAGAGCAACGCCCGTATTGATGGCCCCGCGCGCCGGAACCTGGACCAGTTCCTGATGCAGGTTCTGGACGCCGCCGGAAATGTGCTGGTTCAGACCGAAGCGACCTGGTCAGGGAACCGGGAAGGCACATCACTCCCCATACCGGCCGGAGCGGTAGCCCTGCGGATCGATACCGGACAGCGCTTGTTCGGTGCGCCGAACACCAAGCGCGGCGGCGGCACGTAGCGACGGAGGTTCGCAATGCGAATTCCACGTCCCAAGATCCTCAGCCTTCCGTTTCTTGACGATATAGAAGAAAAGGGAGTGGTCAAGGCCTCCACCGACCTGGCGGATGATGTCGTCACGCGTGTCACGTCTGGCCTCAATATTTCCGATGTGCGTTCCGTCCTGCGCGGCGATGCCCCGGCAAGGCCCAACCCCCGTCTGACGCCGCACGCGGAGGGCTTCTGGCTGCACATGAAGCCCAGCTACTACAACAACCTGATGGATGGCCTGTACCCGACCTTTCGGCTAGGCTGGCTGGCGACTTTTTTCTTTGCCTGGGAAACCCTTACCGGGCTTTACCTAATGGTTTTCTACACCCCCTCCCCGCTCGTGGCCTACGAGAACATGATCAATATCCTGAGCAACGTCCCCTTCGGGCGTTGGATGCGGGATACGCATAAGCTGGGCGGGGAACTGATGGTGCTGGTGGTCGCGTTTCACATGCTGCGGACGTACATCACCGGCTCCTACAAGCGGCCGCGCCAGTTCACTTGGGCCACCGGCGGAGTGCTTTTAATCCTCACGCTGCTCGTTTCGTTCTTCGGATACTTGCTGCCCTGGGATCAGCTCAGTCTATGGGCGGTGACCATCGGAGCCTCGACCGCCGAGGCGACGCCGTTTATTGGGCGTGAGGCGGACCTGCTCATGCGCGGCGGTCCCGAAATCGGGGCAAACGGGCTGCTGCGCGCGTATCTGGTGCATGTGCTGCTGCTTCCCATTATGCTGGTCATCCTTCTGGGTGTGCATTACTACAAAGTTGTCATCCACGGCCACAGTCTGCCCCCGGAGGCGGAGGAGGCCGGCGTAGACACCGCCCGAAAAGTGCCCATGAACGTGCGCACTTATTTTATGCCGAAGATCCTAACCCGCGAGTTGGTTTACATCGCGGGGTTGACGCTGCTCCTGCTCGGAGCATCCGCCTTCACTTTTGGTTATCATGCCCCCCTCGAACCGCACGCGGATCCGCTTGTCACTCCTCTACATACGACCTCACCATGGTACTTTCTCTGGATCCAGGGTTTGATGAAACTCGGCGACAAATTCATCTTTGGCGCCCTCATTCCGTTTGGGATCGTATTTGGTACGCTCGTCGTATGGCCATATATAGAGGTCGGGCGCAACCGACGCTACGGGGCCCGTCGTATCGGACTCTCGATCGCGGCCGGGAGCTTAGTATTAGCTTCTGTCCTGACCTACATGGGTACACCGTGGTTCGCCGTAGCGACCTCACCCGATCAAGAGGCAGTGGCGGTGCTGCTGCCCCAGACGAAGCCGGGGCCATTACGCCTGGCAGATTGGGAAGACATCCCCTACGGCACTTTTGTTGCCAGCGAATGGTCAACCGCGCCGACCCGGACGACATCGAAGCTGCTCAAGATGTTCGACGATGCACTGGAGCGTGGGAGAGATAACCCGATCTATGGGGACGTTGAAGGTTTCATGATCGTTGAGGACTGGCAGACGGACCTCAAGAAGATCACCTTGCGAGTGGTTTGGGCCAATCCAGAGACTGGGGAGCCTGGCGAGTTTAGCGAAGCCTTTTACTTCCACCGCAACAGCGACTATGGCCAGGGGGAGTAGTTTGTGAAGTACTACATCGTGGGCGGAACCCTTGCCTTTGTCGGCGCGGTCACGTTGCTGATCATTATGAGCGCTAGGGAACCGGCGCGCATGGAATCCTTTACGCAGTCTTACGAGTCGCGTCAGATCGAGCGGGGCGCACTCATTTTCGAAAGCGGCTGTCGGCCCTGCCACGGGCCGCAAGGGGAGGGTACCCCTCTGGGCCCGCCGCTGAACCGTGCCGACCTGTTCAATGGCGAGTACCTCAGCGCCATCGGCTGGTCGGGCACGCTGAACGACTTCTTGAGATCTACCATCTCCGCTGGCCGACCCCTTCCAACCGCGGGAACGAACTTCCCGCAACGGATGCCGACCTGGAGCCAAGACTTCGGTGGACCGCTTCGGCCCGATGAGGTCGTGAACGTGGCTGCATTCATCATGAATTGGGGCGACCGAGCCATTGCCGGCGTCCAACCCACCCAAATAACCGATGATTTGATGATGGGCACGGATATATTCATCGAACTTCCGGAAGGGGACGCCGAAATCGGGCAGAGTCTGGCGGAAAGCCAATTTGGGTGCGCAGCCTGTCACATTCTCTCAACGGTCGGTCCCCCATGGGCAGCCACCGACGGATTGCCAGGCATTGCGGTGCGCGGTGATATCCGCATTCAGCAAGACAGCTACACCGGCAACGCCACTTCAGGTGATGAGTACCTGATCGAGTCGGTCGTTGAAGCCAACATTCATGTCGTGGAGGGCTTCCAACCCGGCATCATGCCCACCGATTTTAGCGAACGGATCACGCTGCAGGATATGGCGCATTTACTAGCGTTCATGAAGACCTTCGAATAGACGCAGTTGCGATACCAGATGGCCATGCCCATTGCCGCCGCCGTTGCAAGGCGGCGGCGTTCGTAACGGGTCGACAGGGAGAAACATCACTTTGAATGGGCGATGGTCTGTGGCTAGAATCAGTCAGGTGAGAGGATTCGGGAGAATGCAGTTACTCAAACTGAGCATTGGCGTGTCCTTAGCACTGCTAGTGGGATGGAGCACGGCCTTGGCACAGGCCGAGGATGATCCGGAGCGCGGCGGGGAGCTTTATGTCGAGAACTGCGCCGCCTGTCACGGCATTAGTGGCACGGGGAGAATCGGCGCAAATTTACAAAACTTCCCCGCCATCGATGTCGGTGTAGTGCTTGAGGTCACAATCGCGAGGGGCGTGGCCGGTACGGTGATGCCGGCCTGGGGAAGGGAAAACGGCGGCCCGCTCTCGGATCAGGACATCGCCGATATATCGGCCTACATACAAGGAGCATTTGGCGGCTCAGATCCGATCGCTCCTGCGCCAACATACATTGCCCCGGCGATCGACCCATTGCCGGACGTCGATGGTGATCCGTCAGCGGGGGTAGTCGTGTTTCAGTCGAATTGTGTCGCTTGCCACGGTGACCAGGGCCAGGGCCGCTTCGGAGTGCCGCTGGCGAAGTCCTGGTCTGGCAATCAGCCGGAGGTCTATATCCGCTCGGTAGCAAGCGAAGGAATACCGGGTACGACGATGCCCGCCTGGGCACAAGCGAACGGGGGACCGCTCAGCGTGGAAGACATAGCCAACGTGGCCGCGTTCGTTCTGTCTCTTAGCCCTGTGAGTACTTCCCCCCAGCCCGCACCCACCGAGGGACCCATCTCCACGAGTACGGTATTGCTGATCTTGGCGGGAATAGTGGTCTTGGGTATCATCGTCGGGATTATCTACTATCGAGGGGCACCTGAGCCCGGATAAGCGACTTGTCTGCTATACACCTCTCAAGGAGGCGGATCTGACCCCTAAGCAGCAACTGACAGCGCGACCCATGCTGAGAATTGCGCGACTTTGTTTGGCGATGGCCGCAGTATTACTGCTGCTGGCCCTCGGGTCAGCCCGAGTCTCCGCCCAGACTGCGACCGCCCCAATTGACCACCTCGAAGTGGCTCTCTGGCCTGAGTACGATCGGCCCGCAATGCTGGTGATCTACCGATTTGAGCTTGCCGCAGACACACCGCTTCCTGCCAGAGTTGCGCTGCCCGTTCCAGCTACTGCGGGGCAGCCGACGGCAATCGCTTGGCTCGGCTCCGATGGCACTCTCTATGAGGCGGCCTACACAAGCGAGAGCGTTGGAGATTGGCTGATCGTCCAGATCGAGATGCCTGAAGCTCGAACCGGCCAAATCGAGTTCTACTCTGACATGGATTTCGCCGGCACAAGTCGCAGCTTCCTCTTCGAGTGGCCGGATGGATTTGAGCTTGGTGGGATGTCTTATGAGGTCCAGGAGCCAGTTTCGGCCACCGATCTACGGGTGAACCCGGCTCCCGATCGTGAAGGTACCGGCGCATTCGGCCTCAACTACCTGACCGCCGAGCTGGGGCCTCAACCAGCGGACGGTACTCCAGCGATCAGCGTGACCTACGAAAAGTCGAGTCCCGCGCTGTCGGTCGAAGCGCTCCAGCCGCTTGGACAAGTTTCCACTCCGGTGAGTCTGCAATCCGATAATCCCAATCTTCTCCCCTGGCTGCTGCTAGCGGCGGGGATAGCGGCTTTAGGCGGTGGGGGCTATTACTTCGCCTCGAGGCGGCGGCCCGCGCCCCAGCGGGTCCCGCGTAGGCGCAGAAAGCGCGGGACGGAGGTCGAGCTGGAGGCCTCCATCGTGTATTGTCATCAATGCGGTGCAGCTGCCGGCATCAGTGATGTCTATTGCCGGCAGTGCGGCACGCAGTTGCGGAAATAGCGACCCCCTAGCGAATCCGCAGCCCATCGGCCAAGCGCAGTCTGCAACGACCGTGATGGGCGCCCGCCACATGGAGTTCCAGAGAATAAAAAAGAGCCGGGCCTCTTGTGCGCCCGGCTCAATAAAAGGGATGTTCCTGACCTTATGGTCGGATCATCCCACCAACGTCACCGCCCATGTCATTTAGGGAGTCGTACAAGAGTTGCAGCACGTACTTCCCGTTGTGAGCAAAGGCACCCGGATCCTTCTGAGCGTACTGGTAGTTATAGGCTGCCCTTAGCAAGGCTGGCGTCCAGCTGGCATAGCGATTGCCGTAGTTGGCTTCGCTCGGTCCAGCGGACACTCCGTCTTCATCGGTGTCGATGAAGTAATAAGGGTAGCTGCCCGAGTCGTAGACGATCGCCGCAGCCTCCGGGTTGGCGGCTGCATAGGACTGCATAGCAGCATACAGTGCTTCTCCTACCGTCTCGATCTCTTTAGATAGACCTTCGGAGGGATCCCCGTCCCCATCATAGTCTGCGGTGGACATGCGGATGTCGCGAATGTCTTCGTAGGTGCTGACGTTGGTGTGGCAGGCGCTGCACTGCTCATACTGCACGGCCAGCTGGTGTTCATTGTGGCACTCGGTGCAGTCGTTGTAGGGCTCGACATGCGAGAAGAGACCTACATAGGTCTGGCCCGGATACTCGTATCCGCCCTGAACCTCTGTGCCGTTCCGCGTCGCCCCGGCCGCGAAGTAGTGTATGTTGATGAAACGGATCGATTCGTCGACCGTGTCGTCCGCTTTGCCATCCAAGGCTTTGTCGACGCTTACCGTAGACGAGCGACCCTGGTGGCAGGTCATGCAGAGGTTTGTATCCGGATCGCCGCTGTCGATCGTTGCTCCACTCGGGAAAGTCACCGAAGGCACTTCATAGCGAGCGAAGGTCTCCAGATCGGTGTGGCAGGTGCTGCAGAGAAAGCCATTGGTTGGCTCCTGGGCGACCGTTACCCCTTCTTCGAGGAAGAGCGGGAGGCCGGCTGACGAGTGACAGCGGCTGCAGCTCGCGGGGACTACGGCTGGATCGTCTTCGTCCCAGTGGCGGAAGGCCTCCTCAGAGCCTGCGAAGTGGCCCATATCGATCCGGTGCTGATGAGTGGCATGTGTATCCTCCAGCGGCACAGGATCAGAGATCACGCTGTTCAGATCCTCGATGGAGTCCCACATCAGCTGGATGATGTATTTTCCGCCGTGTGCGAATGCACCCGGATCCTTGAGTGAGAACTGGTAGTTGTAGGCCGCCTTCAAGAGCCGTGGCGTCCAGGCGTTGTACTGATTTCCGTAATTCGCCTCATCGTCACTTGCTTCCCCGTCGGCGTTCGTGTCGACGAAGAAGTAGGGATAGGACTGGCTATCGTAGACAATGGGCGTTCCGGCTAACTCTGCGCCATAGGCAAGAATCGCCTGCTTAAGCTTCTCCCGTAAGCCATCAATTTCGTAGTAGACGCCTTCGGTGATGTCGCCGTCGCCATCGTAGTCCACCTGAGAGCCGGGCATGCGGACGTCCCTGAGGTCCTCCACCGTGCTCACATCGGTATGGCAGGCGCTGCACTCGTCAATCTTGATTTCCAGGGTGTGCGAATCGTGGCATGCCTCGCAAGTCTCGTAGTCTTCGACGTGCGTGAAGAAGGCGTCGTAGGTGCTACCCTCGTACTCGTAGCCACCCTTGGCTTCGGTGCCGTACTTGGTAGCGGCGGCCGCATAGTAGTGGATGTTTTTGAATCGGAGGTCTTCGCTGACATCATCCTCTCCAACGCCAACCCCTTCGATGAACTCATTGACGCTGACCGTCGACTCCCGGCCTTGGTGACACTGCATACAGCGAGCCTCTCGCCCGAGGTCCCTGAGCTCTACACCGGAAGGCATAAGCACCGTGTCCATCTCGAGCGTGACATCGTTGTGACAGGCTACGCACTCGATAACCTGCCCAGTGGCATGGTCACCCTCCGTAGAATTGGCTTCCGTTCCATCCGCGCCGATGTAGTCAAGATAGCCGGTGCTCGTGTGGCACCTTGCGCAGGAGGCCGGAACGACTGCCGGGTCATCCTCGTCCCAATGCGTGAAGGCCTCCGCCGATGCATCGGCGTGACCAGAACTGGCCCACTGCTCCTGGAAGGGCACTTCCACCTTGCCCTCCACACTAACTGGAACTTCGACCTGCACCTCTACGGTCTCTTTGATTATGATCGGAGAGGGGGTCTCGCTGGTGCTACAGGCACCAAGAAGCGTGGCAAATCCCAAGATGGTCAGCAAACCAACCCCGGCAAGTAAAGTAGGTCTCTTCATAGGCAATCTCCTTAGTCTCGGTTCCCGTGGTCGATTTCTTAGGTTCTCCTAAGGTTCGTGGGCTAAATACACGCCCACAAGTGGGCGGGACGCCCACGATTAATGCGCCGTTAATCTTCTACGATCACTCGCAGACGCTTTAGTGGAAAATGTAATCGGGCCTCGTGACAAACGTCACAAGGTTGTGAAGAGGGGTACTAGTCGTCGAGAGCGCCCGCCAGAATCCAGTCGAGGATGATCTGAATCCGTGCGCTGGAAAAGGCGCCTGCGGGAGGCATAACGGCACCTTGCTCCTGCGCACCCAGCAGCTTCTGGGCGAGCAGGCTGGCCTCAGCCTCCTCAACGGTCATCTGAGACTTCCTACTGTTCCGGGGCACCGGCCGCTATCCACTCAAATACCAGAGCAAGCTCCTCTGTCGAGAATTGTCCAAAGTGTGCCTCGTCGCCCGACTGCCTCTGGACCAGTAGGCTGCCCTCCGGATCACCGGGAATGATCGCCAACCCACTCATTCCGCCCCGCATCAGGGTACCGTAGGTTGTGACGTTCAGGCCCTGGAGCCCGTCTTCCGTGTGGCAGGCTCCACAGCGAGCCTCCAGCAGCGGACCGATCGCGCCTCCATAGGACAGCGTCAGCTCTTCTAACTCTGGCTCTGGTTCGGCGGCCACCCCATCGAGCTGCGAGCGAAGGATTTCACGCAAGCTTGGAGCATCAAATCCGGCATAGACCCACGCTATTCCATGGCAGGCACTGTTGGAACAGAACGAGGTGTTGCTCGTGCCGCCTGGGTCTTCGATGGTGTGGCAGTTGCTGCACGAAGGGTCGAACACATCTCGGTGTAGTCCGATCCAGTTGGCGTTTAGGTGGGAAGCCGGCTCCGGCCCGCGGCTGATCTCGATCTCGACTATGAAATCGTTCGGGCCGGCCACGACGGGAATCGAGTGGCAAAGATTGCATTCCAGCCGGACGGATTCTTGCTTAGCGTTCAGGTGCTTGCCATCGTGGCAGCGAAAGCAGCCCGGTGAGTTGGTGTGCCCGACGTTGTCTGAATGTGATGTCCAATCCGCCTTCTGCTCGGGGAAGACGCTTGAAAGATACGCCTCCTGGAGAGCAGTGATCGCCTCTGTGACCAGTTGCCCATTCGCGGCGAAGAATTCCGGATGGTTGCTCTCGTAATAGTCCGCCAACTCCGCGATCCCGGCTTGAGCCGCCTCCAGGTCTGGGTAGTCCAGGTGATAGACCTCCACCGCCTTTCTGCGGATCTCCGGAATATCCGGTGAGATAGCGCCGCGGGACATGAGTTCATCCACCGTATCGGCCGGCGGTGGGATCAGGTGCGTGATGCGGTTATGGCACGTGATGCAATCCATCTGGCGCAGGTAAGATGGATCGACTGTTCCGGGCACCAAGCCTGATTCTGTATCGACATATTCGGTAACGCTGCCGTCCTCGTTGAAGATAGCTACGTAGGGTATCTCCTGCTCTTGGGGATCCAGCGCAAGGTAGCGCACGTCGTTTTCTATATGCCAGTGAATGCCTCTCCCCAGGCCCGCGCGCGCGGTTCCGCCACCGGTCTTCATGGTCAGGTAAGTACTGGTAGGCGTGTTGTCTTCATCCGGTGTAAAGCGTTTGATCTCCCTAAAGCTGTCGTCGGAGAACTTCTCCGGAGAATGGCAACGCTCACAGGTCTCACGAGCCGGACGGAGACTCTTGGCGTGTATTGGGAACTCGTAATCCTCCAAAACGAGCGAGATGACGTGGCCTATGTCGCCGGCCTTGCGTGTGATGCGAGTGGCAACGAATCCGCGCCCGATGTGGCACTCGACGCAGTCAATTCGGGCGTGGGGGGAAGTGAGATAGGAGGTGAACTCCGGCGGCATCGTATGGCATGC
>JBGMQN010000118.1:0-2842 GCA_048054495.1 Anaerolineales bacterium | reverse complement strand
CAACAGGATAGTGAAAAATGTCACATATTTAATGGCTGGATAGACTGCAACGCGAAGCGGGGACCGGTCTAATGCTCGGAGGCGCCGGCTTCGATCCAAGTGATGACTTCCTCGAGCTCCTCCGGAGAGAGCTGTCCCGGGTGATTCCCCGCCGACTGGACCACAGCCAGCAGGCTGGCTTTCGGGTCACCGGGAACCAGCGCCGGGCCACTATTTCCGCCTGCGAGCGCTTGTTCGTAGCTGGCCAAAGACAGACCACCGACGGTGGAAAAGCCGTGGCAGGCGCTGCAGCGATCTCGCAGGAGGCCACCGAAGCGGCCATCCCATGACATAGTCTGGACACCGCCAATGGTGGCCGTCGGGAGGAGCGCTATCGCTGGCGTAGGGGTCAAGGGTACGAAGGCCGGCGCGGCCTCTCCCGGCGGGACCGTAGTGATGGCCGTCTCCTCAAAAGTCACGAACTGATAGAGCCCGTACCCAAGCCCAATGGCGAGGATCGCGGCCAGCGGGACAAAGGCAGTTTCCCTGCGGCGGATCGTCTCGCGAGGCGGAGTTGGGGCGACCCGGCCTCTGTCAATGGCCTCCAGTTCAGCCGGATGCTCGTGCTCCATCTCCTCCCGGCTCATCTTGCCCGTGAACATGCTCAGGTTCAAATGGCGCAGGTGCACATGGTAGAAGTGCCAGAGAATGATCGCCGAAACCGCCAGCACTGCCTCGCCGCCATGCGCGGCCTTCGCGGCCGGGATGGCTTCACCGGGGAGGAAGCGGGCGCTGCTGATGGGATTCCACATCATGAAGCCCGTGATGGCCATGATAATCGTCCCCCACACCAGAGCCCAGTATTCGGCTTTTTCCACGTATGAGTACCGACCGTAACGTGCTCTGGAGTTTCTCAACCCCAGATAGAAGAACACATCCCGCATGAGGTGCTTGACGTCTTCGACAACAGGCAGCATGCTGAGACTGACGCGGCGGACGATCACCCGGTAGAGCAAACTCAAGACGTGGTAAATGCCGATCGCCATGAGAACGATGGCCGTGGTGCGGTGAATGATGCGCGTGGCTTCGATCCCCCCCATTGCACGAATCAGGAATTCGCCCCCAGGAGAGGTGGCAAACTTCTGGGCCAGGCCGGTGATGGCCAAGATCGTAAAGGCCGCTAGAAACAGGGCATGCTCTACGCGCTGGGAGCGATCGAAACGCCTGTAGGTTTGCAGTTTGCCCAGTTTCACCTCGTGCGTAATGCTATTCATCTGAATCGGACTGCTCCCGTCGGTGATAATCGCCTCTTGAAGGATCGCCATTCGCATCCTCACCAGGATCATTAGAAAGCGTAGGCGTGGGATCGGCAGCTCCGGTGCTTGTTGACCTTGCGCGGGATGCGTATGGGAGGTGGCCGTTCCTCCGAGCAACAAAGCGACGTCGCAGCCTCCAGCTCAGGTCGAGGGCGACTAGCAGGCCCATCCCTCCGAGCACGAGTGGAATGAAGAACTTGTAGAACGTGTCTACGGCGAACACAAGCGGATATTTCTCCGCAGAGGGCACGTAGTGTGACAGCCAGGCATCGGGAAAGTTGGTGGTGGCATCCGGGTGGCAGACTTGGCAACGGGCGAGCAGGTTCTCACGCACATGTAGCCCTTTTTCTGGGTCATCGGTGCGCTTGATATCGTGGACTCCGTGGCAGTCGAAGCAAACCGGCTTGTTCGTTTCCGCATCCGGCGACTGTTTCTCGAACAGGGTCACGGTGGTGCCGTGAAAGTCGGCGACGTACGTTTCCAGCACATCGGTGGACAACCCATATTCCGCCATGAGTACCGGATCTGTGTGGCAGCTGGCGCAGAGTTCTGGTGACTTCAGGCGGAAGGCCGAGGTCCGCGGGTCCTCGATATCGTGCACGCCATGACAATCAATACAGGTCGGGACATCCGCGTTCTGTTCATCCAAGAGAGAGCCGCCGTGCACGCTAGTTAGATACTTCTCGTAGATAACACTATGACATTGTGAGCAGGTCTGGGGAATCCATGTCCGCGAATCAGGCAACAGTTCACCCGATTCGGCATCGGTCAGCCGGAGAGTATCGTGGGCTCCGTGACAATCCGTGCAGATGGCGGCCTCTCTGATTCCTTGCGCACGCGCCTGATCGTGAGCGCTGTCCAGGGTAAGTTCGTACTCTCCTGAGTGGCAGCGCTGGCAAGCGGCATACAGTTGGATGCTGAGGTCTCTACGATCCTCGGCCCTGAAGGTCGGGTGAGGGTAACCGGATAAGTTCGTGTGACACTGAACGCAGGCGTATCCGCCATCGCCATGTACGGATGAGTTGTAGACCTCCGGGTCGATGAAGAGGGAAATGACCTCACCGTTCTCCAAGGTCATGGTGAGCGCCGGATCGGCGTGGCAGGCTAGGCATTCATCGTTGCTGACACCCGGACCGTCGGATTGGGCTTCGGCTTCCAATGCCGAGAATGCCAGGCCGCTGGCGGCCAGGCCCAGGGTCAGAACTAAGGAACCCCAAACGCTCACTCCCCACCCTCCTTTGGACCCTCACAGGCCGTCATACGCCGTATTCACCTCCGGGCCGGCCGTGCCGTGCCCTTGTGGGGGGCGACCGCTACTGATACAGCAGCAGACTGCGAACCTTCAAGAGCGGCCCACCCGCCAGGGGCGGTCCTACGCTGCTAACTGGATGCTAGTGGCAGGACATATGGCGAGGCAGTGCTGCACGTCATCGAGAGTTAGTGATTTCTATCACAAATGGAGGGCGCGCCCGGGCTGGTCCTGACCTGGGCTGAGCACGGTCGAAGCCAGTTGAACGTGGATTGCGGGAGTTCCACTTTCCCACGAA
>JBGMQN010000038.1:0-20819 GCA_048054495.1 Anaerolineales bacterium | reverse complement strand
GCGGCAGCTCCTTCGAGCAGGCGATCACGCCCATGTTCGCCCGCAGTACGAATCTTGTCGACTGGGAGCGCATCGGTCCGCTAGTTCGGGGTGAGGACAACAAGGACCACTTCCTCCTTCCCCAGAAATACGATGGAAGGTACGTGGCTTTCCACCGCCGTCCTCCCAGCATATGGATCGCCGAATCCGAAGACTTGGCATCATGGCAGGAGGACTATATGCGGGTGGTCCTGGAACCGCGGCCAGGCGGATGGGACAGCCTGCGGGTGGGCGGTAATGGGCCGCCCATTCCAACGGATGACGGCTGGTTGTTCTTCTATCACGGATTCGATGAAGGCCGCACATATCGACTTGGCGTGTGCCTGCTCGATAAGGAAGATCCGAGCAAGGTCTTAAGTCGACCGGAGGGGCCGATATTCGAGCCGCAGGAGAGCTGGGAACTCGAGGGCACCGTCCCTCGGGTCGTGTTCTCTTGCGCGAACTTGTTAGTCGAGGATGATGTCTACGTCTACTACGGCGCCGCCGACCATGTGATCGGCCTCGCTACAGGCAAACTCGAAGAGCTGCTGGAATTCGTACGGTCAGGATAGAACAGCAGGGATACCAAAAGCTTCAGCCACCAAGAGCGCGGGGGCCCTGGCAATCAGCGGCCCACGGATTGCGATCAGGCCCGGCATACGAACTGAAGGAGAGTGAAGTTGGTAGACATTGACAATCTTGTTAATAACGTAGGCATTGTGCTGCTTATCTTGTTCCTGGGTCTGCTCGCGGCGGCTTTCGTCAACTGGTTGTTGCGTCGACGGCAACGGCGAAAACCTATCCAGGTTGGCGGCTTTCCCCTGAGCTTCGAGGGTTGGCGCGGCCCGCTGCGAGCGCTATTCCCGTCCGTACTACTGCGGCTGGCCGCCAGCTCTGTATTGACCTTTCCCGAAGCCGTCACATCGCCCCTGCTCCACATTCTTGATCTGTGGATCATTGGCGCGGTGGCATGGACCGCGAAACGCACCGTCGAAATGATTCGGCAGGCAATCGTGAGCCGTTTCCCGATCGATGTCGAGGACAATCTGGAAGCGCGGCGCATCCGAACGCAGACGCGGATCCTGGTGCGGATCCTAAACGGGGGGGTCGTCATACTGGCGATTGCAGTGATGCTCATGACGTTCCCCGCCGTGCGCGAGTTCGGAGTCAGCTTGCTGGTGTCGGCCGGCTTTGCCGCAATCGTGGTCGGAATGGCAGCCCAGAACAGCCTGGGGTCGGTCCTTGCCGGGATCCAGATCGCCATCACTCAGCCGATTCGGATCGACGACGTGGTGATTGTGGAGGGCGAATGGGGTCGCGTGGAGGAGATCACCCTTACCTACGTGGTTGTGAGGATATGGGACCAGCGGCGGCTGGTGGTTCCCATCGGCTACTTCATCGACAACACCTTCGAGAACTGGACTCGCCAGACCGCGGAATTGCTGGGTACCGTCTACATCTATGCTGACTACACGGTTCCGGTGGAGCAAGTACGGAGTGAGCTAAAGCGAATTCTAGATGACACCCCGCTCTGGGACAGGCGTGCGTGGGGAATGGTGGTCACTAACGCCACCGAGAAGACCGTCGAAATTCGAGCGCTGATGAGCGCCGAGGATTCCTCCAAGGCCTGGGATCTGCGCTGCCACGTGCGCGAGCAGCTTATCCGGTTCCTGCAGGAGCGTTTCCCACGGAGCCTGCCGAGGCTCAGGCTCGAAGGCGAGCCTGTCTCAAGCTAGGCGAGAGGGATAGGAAAGTCGGTGACGTTACGACACTCGCCAACCCGGATGTCGACGAGCACATCCGCCGGATGGTGCAACTTTCAATTATTGGATCTTCCCCGAAAGATTCCCTCGATCTATGCCGGCAGGGTCACGATGCGGTTTTCGGCGATCGACGTCTCGGCAGCTAACATCACTTCAACCGACCGACGCGCGGCTTCCCCGCTGATGAGTGGTTTCTCGTCGTTCAAAATGCACCCGAAGAAGTGCTCTATCTCAAGCTTGGCTGCCCCCACAAGTTTGCCGTGTATTGTGGGCCAATGGCGTGTATCGGGAAATTTCCAGCCCTCTCGATCACAGGCGTAGAGATCCATCGGCGTGTAATTAATGTTTGCAACGCCCCTGGTTCCAATGACGTTCATTCGAACATCGCCAAATCCGCCCCAGCTTTCCGGTCTCTGCCAACCCGCCCATTCGTCGGGCAAGCACCAGCCGACCTCCTGGATACCGAGTGCTCCATCCTCGAATTCGATGGTTAGCCAGGCCGAGTCAAAGGTTTGAAATTCCTCCCATACTCTGCCTCGAAGTGCTCGAGCATAAACGGATTTGACGGGTTCAGGGTGGTACCAGAGCATGAGGTCAATGTCGTGGATGCCGATATAAATTATCGGGCTGACTCGTCCTCCCAGTCGCCGGGCTTCTCCAATGGGCGCAATACGCCTCGCATAGGCGGACAAGAACCGACCTATGCTGCCTGCGCGGATCGCATCCTGGATCATCGCGTAGTTGACATCGAACCGAAGGATGTGCCCTATCATCAGCTTCACGCCGGCGCTCTCAGACGACTGGATCATGGAATCCGCGTCTGACAGCGAGGTTGCCATTGGCTTTTCCACAAATACATGGCTGCCATTCTCGGCTGCGGCCACTGCTGGAGCCCGGTGGCTATCCTCGGGCGTGGCGATGATGACGGCATCCGGGTGCTCATCCTGGAACATCGCTCCCAAGTCTGAGTAGGCCTTGCCGCCAACCAAATCCACGAGCTGCTGCGCCCTTTGAATATCGACATCCACAGCAGCGATACAGCGCGAGTAGGGTAGATCCCGACCGACGCGGGCGAGGACACCCCCCATGAAACCGGCGCCAACCACTGCAAAGGTGATCTCGTCCACCTAGCTGCCCTTCGCCAACCACCGGATGGCTTGACGCCAGAATTGGCCATAGTACTCCCAGGGCTGGAAAAAGGCGGCCCAATGCGGGGAGCAATCCGTGGAAAATGCCATCGCCCTACCTTCGCCAAATTCCCAAACGACGACTAGCGGGTTTTCATCCTCGCCTTCTCCAATGGTCGCCAGCACATTCGATCCCTCTTTCGGAAGGATCTTGTTAAACCCCTCAAATACCGGGCACTCGTCCCAAGGAATCCCTTTGAGAACGGGGTGATCCGGGTCATGGATCTTTACCTGAACTCCTTCGGGAGTCTCAACACGGTCGTCAATTCCCTTCAGGCAATTGACGGGAAGCGCCTCTTCCACCGGCGAGTCGTAGTAGCCGCCATGTCCAAAGCGGCCGCTGAACGAAGTCCAGCCACCAATCATCAGGAGTCCGCCGCCGTTCCGAGTGTACTCCCGGATAGCCTTGAGACGATTCGTGCGGGGCAGTTCCGTTCCCGGGATCCAGAACGGATAAAGTGCCAATACCTCGCACTCAATATCACTAAGGATCAAAGCATCGTATTTGGCTAGCCCCTCCACCGTGCGTGGATATTCGGCAATAGCAACGTCTGGTGTCATGTGGAGGACGTCGATCTCGCCCTCTTCCAACGCATCGATCAAGGGTTGGCCCCAAATATGGGTTGAAAATCCCTTCACTTCCACATTGAACGGAGAAGCGACAAAGATCGGACCGATCTTTGCCGCCGAATCGCCTGCATACAGGACTTCCATGGTCGCCACTCCTCCTCTAGGTTGATATTTCCGGTCCAAAGGTGCGAATTCGCTACAGGACGGACGGTCTACCTCATCATCAAGACAACAGCCTAACCACCGAATCCAAGCTCGACGTAGCGACCAAGCTTATCCAGTGACATCTGAACATACTCGAACAGCTCATCTCCGAATGGATGATGTTCTTGAGCCGCCCTTCGCCAGGAATCAAGCGCATTGTTGAATTGACCCACCTGCTCATAAGCGCAGCCCAGTCGATATAAGATCTCTGCTTCAGAGGAGGTCGTCGGCATCCCGACTCCGTGATTCTCAGGGAATTGCAATGCCATCTCATAATCCACAATGGCCGCTCCAATTTGGCCGGCTGCCATGCGCGTTTCCGCTCGTTTCAATAGCGCTCTTACATAAAGCAGATGGAAGCTTTGATCCATCTCCAGGGGGACGAAGTCTTCCTCAGCGAAGATATCGAGCGCCTCGTCATATCGGTCGAGATCGACCAGAACGAGGAGTATTCTCTTGCGCAGGTCTTCGCGCATCGGATCAAGTACCTGCATGCGTGAGAGCAACTGAGCGCGTTTCTCGGACAGGTCCTGCCTAGCGTATAGCGTGTCCAGGTGTAGGTAAAGATCTTGATTTCCGGGATTTAGATCCAGCGCTCGCTCAAACGCGGCCGTCGCCTTGACTGCGTCATCTTGGCGTTGCCAATGGTATATCCCCAGGTTCCGGTGCAGGACGTCGTAGGAATCCAGTCCCTCCAGCGCTTCCTCCCATAGCTGGGCGGCTTCATCGTAGCGCTGACGCGCCAGAAGGAAGTTCCCAAGGTAGTACTTCGCTTTGAAGTCCTCGGAATTCTGACCCGCCTGCCACTCCAGTGCGACCACCTCCCACAGTCGACTGGGAAAGACGTAATCTAATTCTGCGCGGCCTGCTTTCTCAGCCCAAGATGCCGCCCGCCCCTCTTCCCCGAGCATCTGGCAGATCCAGGCCGCCAAATAGGACACCATGGCGTAATCCCAGTTCCTAGCGGCGCCTTCCAGAATCGATAGCGCATCAAGCGCGAGACCACAGTCAAGATAGAAACTGGCCAGATCGATATGGCACTGAGGGTCGTCCGCAAGCAGGCGCGTCATTTTGCTAATGTGTTCGGCGGCATGCTCCTGCTCGAGCGCGGCAAGCTCTCGAAGAGCAGGAAGGTTGAGCGGGTCGCCCTTGAGGACTCGGTCGAGTTCGAACGCCGCCTCGGCATCATTGCCGGCGCGGCGGAGCGCCATACCCGTCAATAGGCCGGCGGCGGGGGCGTAGTCTTCTTCTCCACTTGCCTTGCGGAAGAGCTCGATCGCATCCTCCCATCGCTCACCTTTGAGAGCGAGGCAGCCCAGGCCGCAAAGCGAGGCCGAATGTAACGGATGATCGCTAGGAACGGCAGTGAAATGCTCTTCGGCGGTGTCCAACTGACCCTTATACCGCGAGATGAGCCCAAGATAGAACTTGGCTGCGGCTAGCTCCAATTGGACTGCGCGCCGCAAGTGAGTGTGTGCGCCCTCAAAATCGGCCGCTCTCAAGAGCATAAGGCCGAGCTGCAGGTGGGCTTCACTGTGGTCATCAGAAAGCTGAAGGGCCTTATGATAGCTTTCGAGCGCTTTGTCTCGATTATCGAGGTTTTCATGATAGAACCCGAGCTGGTAGAAGTCGTCCGATGTCTCCGGACTCTCCTTCCCAGAGTGTTCTAGGGGGTCCACAGAGTTTGGCTGGCGATCGTTCGTGTACTCGAGCAGTATGTTTCCCTTCGGGTCGGTGACGCTCAAGGTGAGGGCATGTCCGGCCAAATCCAAGGCCGCCACTGTTTCCGTATAGATCCATGGATTCTCGGGCGAGCTTGACATCTTCTCTTTGATCAGCACCTGATCCGGGGTCGATAGCTCGACCAGCGCCTCCGGAAGAGCGTACGCAGGGCAGATGCCAACCGTCACATCGACTTGCTCCTCGCCATCTGCTGGACTGACCGTGATCCGTGCACCGAGCTCGGCGCTGGCGCAGGTGAGCCCACCGATTTCGCGCAGTGGCAGCCACCATTCGCGCCACGATCGAGTAACCCCTGGCGGTAGGAAGTCGAAATCGAGCTGGGTCTCCATGGCGCCGCACTGGGTCTCCGCGTATAGAGAGCCGTCATCCGTCAGCGCGCTCTGGTTCACGATCCCCACGCTCGATCTTCCCCAAGACCAGAGCTTCATACCGGCCACATCTTTAGCTCTTGCGTAATGGGCATAGCCCGTATTGGAAGCATGCTGCCAGGCACCGAAGAAATCCCATTCGACATCACGGCCAAAGATTGAAACTTGGGCGAGCATGTCCTTTTCCAGGTGGAAATCGACAGGGTCATGCATGCGATCGGCGGGCCACATCGGTACGCCTTCCATCCCGGGAAGACCTGGTTGGCTGCCGATGAGATCAAGACGAGCTACGGGCCACGAGGAGGTTCCGGCAAATTCATAGGAACGGACCCGCCGGAGCGGGTAGATGAATTCCGTGTCGTCCGCTGAGACAAGAGAGGCGTTTGTCCAATAGTGGTAACGGCCTGGAAGGGGAGAGGGGTTGAAGAGCATTACGTCCTGGGCCAGGGCGCAACGATCTGGATATAAGGTAAGTGTGATCGTCCACCGCATGCCGGACATGTGTTCGAGCCCCCCGACAAAGATGGAAGCGCTGCCATCTTCGTTTTCTCGCATGTCCCAATTGACCGGGCTGGCTGAAGTCGGCGCGTGAGCCACTGGGAAGCTGAATTCCACTCCCCCAGAAAAAAAGGCACCCCTGATCGCCAGGGGTGAAAACTTGACAGTCGGGTTCTTGTAGAACACCTCCTGCTTCGATATCTTGTCGTAGACGGAATACACTCGGCCACCCAAATCCGGAAGAACTGTGATACGGAGATACGGATTTTCGAGGACAAGCGTACGATAGTTTATATCGTTGGGCGTAGATGCGATTTCATCCTGGAGGGTGTAGGGATAGATATGGGCTACGCCATATTGCGAGCGGAAAACTGGGTTTCTGTTCTCGCCCAACAGCCTATAAGTCGAGAGCGTCAGTTCGCCTGTGGAGATTGAGACGCCGGTGGCATTGTGCTTGGCCATTTTCCTCCTTACAGCTGGTCGAGGATCAAACGCAGCCGGGCCTATCGGAACGTGATTGAGGTTGACAGACCTTCCGTAAGCCAGCGCCGCAAGAGGAGCGCTAATACCAGGGGAGGGATCAGCCCGAGTGTCATGGAGACGGAGATCAAGGAGTAGCTCGCATCTGGATTGCCTGCGATGGCAGCGATAAGGACCGGTCCGGTCTGTGAGTCAATCGACTGTGTCAGAAATCGCGCAAAGAGGAACTCGTTGTATGACGTCATGAAGGCGAAAGCCGCGGCCGCGACCAGACCGGGCAGCGCGATCGGAACGACAACCCGCGTCAGCGATTGTATTGTGCTGCAGCCGTCAATGAGCGCTGCGTCCTCGAAATCCGTTGGGATGCCGTTGAAATACAGTGTGAGAAACCAGATGGTGAAAGGGAGAGTGAGGACCAGGTAGACGAGAATGAGCGAGAGGTGAGTGTCTAACAGGCCCAGTGATTGAATGATGACGTAGTAGGGGATGGCTATGGCAATGACCGGCAGCAAACGGCTGCCAAGGATGAGATTGAAGGAGGCGGTTTTACCTCGGAACTTCATACGGGAAAACGTATATGCGGCCAGGGGGCCGATCACCAGATTGATGAGCATTACCGAGGTTGCGACCAGGAAGCTGTTCTTCAAGGAGGCTGGTATCAGGCGCGCCTCCTGAGAAATTCGACTGCGCAGTGTATTACCCTTGACATCGAGGTCGGTAGGGATCTTGCCGGTAAAGACATATTCGTAGTTATCCAGGGTTGGGTTTTGAGGGATAAGGCGCGTAGGCTGACGCAGCAGCTCCCTCTCCCCCTGGATGCTCGCGATGGCCACCCACAACAGCGGTCCTACGATGAAAATGAGCAGCAGGAGCGCGACCGAGTTTAAAGCGACCGGCTTAATGAGCCCTCTGATCTTCACGCGCACAACTGCATCATCCGATCACACTCCTACACGGTTGAGTCTTCGGTTCGGAGCACTCGAAGGTAGATCAGAATTAGAACCAGAGTAATCGCAGCGATAATAATCGCAAGTGCGATACCGTGCCCAAGGTCGAGCGATTTAAAGATTTCGGCGTAGGCGAACCAGCTGATAAGTGCTGTGGAGTCCCCTGGGCCACCGCCAGTCATCACAAAGATCGTGTCGAATGTGAGAATGGCGGTCAAGGTTTCGTACACGACAACGACAAGAAGCACGGGACGGAGAAGCGGCAGAGTCACATACCGGAACACCTGCCAGGCGCCCCCTCCGTCGATCTTGGCAGCTTCGTAATACTCATCGGGAATCAGCTGTAAGGCCGCCAGGAAAAAAATCGCCACCAGCGGACCTTCCTTCCAGATGAAGGCCATGATCAGACTCAACCTGGCGAGCGAAGGGACGGCGAGGAAAGGGATGTAGTCGTCGATGAGCCCAACCGAGAACAGTAGGGAGTTGAGTATTCCGAAGTCGGCGTTGAGGATCCATTTCCACAGAAGACCGCTCACGACAGCCGGCAAGGCCCAGGGCAGCAGGATGACGACTTTTAAGGGTCCGGCCAACTTGATTGCAGAGTTCAGGAGAAGGGCAACACCAAGCCCATAGAGGATGACGCCGATCACGACCGCCACCGTGTAGATCCCGGTGACCTGGAGCGAGTTCTTGAAGTAGTAGCTTGAGATGACCTCGATAAAATTGTCGAGCCCGATAAAGGGGTGATCGTTCGGCCGAATGAGAAGGTTTCTGTAAAAGCTCGTTCGAACGGCGTAGATGATCGGGTAGATGGCGAAAAGTGCGACGACCAGCAAGACAGGGAGGATGGACAGATAGGGATACGCTCTTCGTCCGATTTTCACACCACCTCCCTTCCGCATTGTTACAAATCCAACCCTTTCCTACCACATACTAAACTGGGCTCGCCATTAAAGACATGGAGGGCAACCCTCATGAATGATTGTCGCCCTCCATCTAGTTCCATCTAACTAACTAGGCATTCGCCGACCTATCGGCTAGCTAGTTCATTCCATTGGTCAGCCATATTGTTGAGCGTTTCCATCGTGGTTTGCTGCCCGAGAATGGCCTTGTGGATTTCCGCTCGGGTGAAGACGTCCCAGGCGCCGAACCACGGCGTCAGCCCTTCCTTAGCTCGAGCCAACCCTGCGTTTTCAGCGATGACATCCACGTCGCCCCATTGACCGAACGCTTCCCGGACATCGGGGTCTTCAAATAGTGGCAGCTGTGCGAAGCCCAGGCCGTTCTCTACCGCCCAGCGCTCAACCACCTCGTATTTGCCGTCAGTCTTTCCACCGAAGTAGTTCAGGAAACTCCCTGCGCATTCTAGTGCCGCTTCGCCCTTTTCTGCTACAGCTGGGGTCATCGCATAGAATCGCACGTAGCCCACGGTGTTGCGGCTGGAGCCCGGCATCAGGCCGATCTTGAAGCTACCGGCGTAGTCGCCACTGCCTTCAAGATTCAGGGCCGCCACGTTGTATTGCGGGAAGATCGTGAAGGTGTGCGCTCCAGATTGCATACTTGCAACCTGGTCGAGTTCGAGCGTCGTCAGGCTCGCCGGGTCAAACAGCTCGGCTTCATAGGCCTTCCTTAGCCATTCAATCGCTTCAAATGCCGCGCTGCCTTCCTCGTTAAAAGTCGGCTGGTTGTTGGCATCGAAGAGTGCTTCATCTCCATCATTTCGGGCATAGATCATCGAGATCATGGCCTCGATGGATGCGCCTTCCTGCTGAGAGAAAGCGAGGATCAAGGGATACTCAACGATACCCGCTTCCTTGAGCGCCACCGACATGTCCCAGACGTCCTGCCAGGTATCCGGCGGGGAATCAAAGCCCGCCTCTTTCAACTGGGCTTCGTTGTACACGAAATCGATGGTATCTGCGTAGTACGACAATCCATACACATCGCCTTCGTATGTCATTCCCTGAAGCGCGTACGGGGCGAGCTCACCACTGTATTCTGCAACCTGCGGGAATTCTGCATCAACTGGAGCAAGCCAACCCGCTGAAGCCCATTCCTGGAGCCAGTGATCGGAACCGTACAGCAACTCCGGGGGATCTCCAGCCGCGAACCGGGCGACCATCGTGTCGTGATAATCAGGCCAGCCGTAGTCCTGGAGGTTGATATTGCACTCCGGATTTACAGCTTCGAAGTTCGCGATATTGTCCTGGATCGTATCGAGTCCATAGGACCAGACGACGAAATCCAACGAGGTAACTTCGCCCTCTGCGGCGGGCTCCGCCTCTCCTTCAGCGGGCGCCGCTTCTTCAGGTGCTGCTTCTTCCTCTGCGGTAGTACCGCAACCGGCAGCCAACACGGCAATTACCAGGACACTTAGAAGAAGCAACAGGGCTTTCTGAGTGTTTCTAAACATTCTCTTCTCTCTCCAATCTGAATTGCTGGGAATAGTGAACTGTGGCTAGATGACCGAAATTGCCTCCACCAAATAGAGGTTCCACCTCCTCTCAAATGGGACGCAAAATGTCGAGCGCAGACATGCTTTCTTGGATGCTGATATTAGGTTGCGGAAACTCAGACGGCCTCGATTACTCGGATGTGGCTGGTTTCAGCTGGGCGGCACTATCCCTTCCCGACCAGCTAATTCGAATATCCTTGAATAGAGTGTACTGAATGCTCTCCGGCGATCGCAATCCAGCGGCGGAAGATACTTAAGGTATCTAATTAAGGGGCTCTAATTTCTCAACATAGTAGACGAATCCGATTCGTTTGTCAACCAGCTTTCATCCGTCGTGTAAGGTATGAGCACCCCCATCTTCACCCGCCACATCGGCCCTATCTGTAGCTATCCAGCCTTGGAACTGTTCAGACAGATCCTACAATCCCTCATCTGAAGACAGAAGAATGCCCACAATCACAACGTCTTGACAAGGCCTTGGATTAAACCTATTCTTAATAAGCGAAATTAACTATCTGGATAGGAATCCTAGGTTTACCCTATGCGTATTGAAATGGATAGAGCGACTCCGAGTCGTGCGAGGGTGCACAACACTCAACTGGTACTACGGATCATCTATTCTGATGGACCTATCAGCCGCGCTGAACTCTCGCGAGCGACTCAGCTTACGCCTCCCACCATTTCGGACGTGGTTGCAGAACTAATCGAGGATGGACTTGTGGAGGAGATGGGCCTAGCTCCCTCCTCCGGAGGCCGGCGCGCCATTCTATTGCGTATCGTCGACGATTCACGCCAGCTCATCGGGATCGATCTGTCCAGGCGTGACTTCCGAGGCGCGTTATCGAATCTAAGGGGAGTAATTCAGCACCGTGTCAGTTTGCCCTTGAGCGGAAAAGATGGTGAGGCTGCCCTGAGCATGGTCTATGACTTGGTCGGGTCCTTGATCGATTCTTCTAGCAGCCCGATCTTAGGAATAGGTATCGGCGCCCCCGGGCTTGTTGATGCTGCCAGGGGTGTGTTGCAGCAGTCCGTGAACTTGAATTGGCGTCATATCCCCCTGCGGAAATTGCTACAGGAGCGCTACCAGCTTCCCGTATACATGGCGAACGACACTCAGGCATCAGCCCTTGCCGCATATGCATCTGACAATCGAAGGGACAGCACATTGCCTCTGGTGGTAATCAATCTCGGCTGGGGAGTTGGGGCTGGGATCATTCTCAACGGCCAACTATTGCACGGCAGCCCAGTCGGTGCTGGAGAGATTGGTCACGTGAAGGTCGTCCAGAATGGTCAACAATGCGCGTGTGGTAACTACGGATGCCTGGAAACCATTGCGAGCAGTCGGGCGATCGTAGATCGGCTCCGGAGCATCGTCGTGCAAAACCCCAAGACCTCGCTCAGTACTTATGTAGGCAAGCCCGAGGAAATCGACATCGAGGTCGCTATTCAGGCCTTCAATGAAGGCAATGAGGATGTTCGTCGAGTGATTCTTGAGGTAGGAGAAGCGACGGGCGTTGCGGCTGCGAATATAGTGGGCGTTTTAGGCAGTTGCCGGATTATGATCGGGGGCAACGTAGCACGCTTTGGCCAATTCCTGCTCGATGTAATTCGGGAAGAGATGAGCAGTCGAACACTTCCATCGCTTGCGCGAGACGCCGAGGTGGGGGTGGTGGATGAGGGATCCGACATGGTGATTGTCGGGGCCTCCGCGTTAATCCTCCAACATGAATTGGGTCTTCTCTGAATATCCTGGCTTCAGTCAAGTAGGTCGATCCTAGGAATTTACGGTGAATCGAATGAGTTGGCTTGCGAGGTCGGCTAATGTTCCTTACGGCTCCGAAGCGCAGGCGACACTCTGTCGGCAGGCTGACTCGCAGTCGTCCAATGGAGAACGCCCCTGCCGTGAGTGAACTGCGCATTGAGTCTTGGAGAATGCCTGCTACGGAGCTCGGCCAAGAAAGCCCTCTCCCTTCTCTTACGCGTGGACCAGCACCTCCCCGGTTGGAGCAGCTATCGGGGCTGCCCAAGGATGTGCTGGAAAACGCGGGCTACGGTCATGTTCGCAGCATCCTGCCCTACACCGTGCAAGATGGCTATGCAAGGGACCTTCAGATCACTGACTTCCGAGTTGCCGTTCTCGAGAACGAGTTCCTTCGGGCCACCTTCCTGCTGGAATACGGCGGTCGATTGTGGTCATTGGTTCACCGACCCTCGGGGGCGGAATTGCTGGCGGTCAATCCTGTCCTTCAGCTTGCCAATCTAGCGATCCGCAATGCCTGGTTCCGCGGTGGCGTTGAGTGGAACATCGGCACGATCGGTCATTCGCCACTGACCTGCTCCCCCCTGTTTGCTGCTCGAGTCGAACGGCCCGATGGATCACCGATCCTGCGATTGTACGAGTGGGAAAGGCTACGCAAGGTCCCTTTCCAGATTGACGCCTATCTGCTCGACGACTCACCCTTCTTGTTCTTGCGCACTCGCATCATTAATCCTCACGAGCACGAAGTGCCAATGTACTGGTGGTCGAATATCGCAGTTCCGGCAACCGAAAGCACCCGAGTGATCGCCCCTTCGGATTTCGCCTACGCATATGACGACCTGGCCGGTCTTCGGAAAATACCGGTTCCACGTACTGACGGAATTGACTTCACTTATGCAGCGAACGTCCGACACGCGTCAGACTACTTCTTTCATCTGCCGCACAATCAGAGGCCGTGGATCGCAGCGCTGGATGCCGAGGGCAGTGGCCTCATACAGGCGTCAACGCGACGAATGGTGGGCCGCAAGATGTGGGTTTGGGGAACAGGACCGGGCGGAACGAACTGGCAAAAGCGTCTTTCGCCGGGAGGGCAGGGCTATGTGGAAATCCAGGCGGGTCTCTCGCGGACGCAGTTTGAACATCTGCGAATGCCGCCAGGAGCACATTGGGAATGGCTTGAGGCCTATGGCCGCCTCGCGGTGGATCCGAGCGTTGTGCATGGATCCAGTTGGCCTAGCGTAAAAGAGGCGGTCGAAGTTGAGCTCGACCGCATGATGCCAGAGGCTGATTTCTCTGCTGAGTTCGAGCGAGGGGGAGAGCACATCGATCGTCCGCCCGTCAAGCTCTATCATCGCGGATCCGGTTGGGGCGCGCTCGAGCGAAGGCGGCGTGAGGCTTCGGGTGAGCCGTCGTTCGATCCTGCCGGCCTGGTCTTCGATGACCATTCGCTTGGAGAGGAGCAGTTGCCCTGGATCGCTCTGATCGAACAGGGATCATTTCCGACAGGAGTGCTCGAGAACCCACCTTCAGGCTTCCTGACGGGCAGTGAGTGGAGCGTCCCCTTGGCTCAAATTCTTGAGGGAAATCAAAAAGAGAACTGGTTGGCCTGGCTGCACATGGGCGTCATGCAGCACGCCGATGCGAACCCCGGTGGCGCGCAGGCGGCTTGGGAGCGATCCCTGGAGATCGAACCGTCACCGTGGGCGTTGAGAAACTTGGCTATGCTAGCCCGTGAAGAGGGGCGATTGGACGAAGCGGCCGAGATGTACGTTGCTGCATGTCGCAGAGCGCCCTCGCTCATTCCTTTGGCGTGTGAATGCGGTCAGTGCTTGATTGAATCCGGTAGAACGCGCTATTGGTTGGAGCTATTGGAGACCTTGCCGGCATGCGTGAGGGAATCGGGCCGTATCAGACTGCTTGAAGCTCAAGCTGCCCTGGCTGAGGGAGAGACACTGACAGCCAAGCGCTTCTTCGAGGACAAGGTTGTCGTGGCTGACCTGCGAGAGGGAGAGAATTCGCTCTCGGATCTGTGGCTGGCCTATCATGAGCAGCAGCTAAGCGATGGGGGAGTGGCTCCTGCTGGCATTTCGCTTAGGGAGCGGGCGCGAACTGAGCACCCGATTCCCCGCGAGATTGACTTCCGTCTGATAGGAAGGGCCGATAAATGAACGCTGGATTCAAATTGATAGCGCCCGAACATGTGCCCGCCCTTGACGATGCATTCCGTCCGGCAGTTTTGGCAAATCGCAATTTCGTGCTGGAACTTGATCGCGAGGGCGTAGGAGTGCCGTTGGTCCTGGGGCTGCAGCGCATGGATGGCGAAATCTCCCGCTTTGAGACCCAGGTGTATCCAGAGGGGCATCTCCGTTTCGATTCCGCCCTGGCATACGTCGAAAGGAATCTCAAGTTTCTGCTTTGGCAGAAGGGAGGCTGGAAGATATTTGTGGGAGGGCCGAAGGGCATTGGGGAATACCTGCGAGAATGCTACTCACCGAATGGAGTCCGCAGTTTCGACTACCACTTCATGGGCGAGGATGTTTACGAAAAGACCTTCACAGTCGTCCCGTGCGATCCCACAGATGTTCCGGCCGAGTCGGAGCGTGGGACACCACTGGGAGGACACTTAGAGGGATACCGCATCGGATTCGACCTGGGAGCTTCAGATCGAAAAGCTGCGGCGGTCGTCGACGGCCAGGCGATCTTCAGCGAAGAAGTTTTTTGGCAACCGAAGGTCCAGGTCGATCCTGAATATCACTATCGAGAAGTCATGAGCGCGTTGAAGAAAGCCGCAGAAAAAATGCCGCGCGTGGACGCGATAGGAGGCAGCGCAGCCGGCATTTACATCGATAACCGTGTACGTATCGCTTCACTATTTCGCGGCATTCCAAAGGAGCGCTACGACGAAGTAAGGGGCCTGTTTCTTCGCATCCAGGATGAGATGGCCGTGCCACTACAGGTGGCAAATGACGGCGATGTTACGGCATTGGCTGGCTCGATGTCATTGGAGGACGTTGGAGTTCTTGGGATTGCGATGGGATCGAGCGAGGCGGGTGGATATGTAGATATGGAGGGCAACATCACAGGTTGGCTAAACGAACTTGCTTTCGCACCGGTGGACTATAACCCACAAGCACCGGTGGACGAGTGGTCCAGAGATCGCGGGGTTGGCGCCCAATACTTCTCGCAGGAATGCGTCTTCCGTCTGGCTTCGAAAGTTGGGATAGAGCTGCCGAGTGAGATACCGAAGGCAGCCCAGCTCGAACTTGTGCAAGAGAAGCTTGAAGCGGGCGAGAGGCCTGCGGAGATGATTTGGCAGACCATCGGCTGCTACCTTGGGTATGCCCTAGCTCACTACGCGGATTTCTATGACTTGAAACACGTAATCATCCTGGGTCGCTGCACCTCCGGGCGAGGAGGAAGGCTCATCTTAGATGGGGCCACTGAAGTCATCGAAAACGAATTCCCGGCGATCGCCGCACAAGTCAGAATTCAACTTCCTGATGAGGGAAGCCGCCGAGTTGGACAGGCTGTCGCGGCAGCAAGTCTCCCGGCGCTTGGCTAAAGAGAGGCCGAAATGGACTTCAACCTTGATACGGCTGAGATCTTCGTTCCGGATGATCTTGCGGCGGATCTGGCACTCGCGCGCACCACGCACATCGGCATCGGTGCACACCAAGATGACCTTGAGATCATGGCCTTCGACGGAATCTTGGCTTGCTTCCAGAGTGCGGATCGGTGGTTCTCTGGGGTGGTTGTGACCGACGGAAGCGGCTCACCGCGCGCAGGTCCATACGAGCGCTATACCGATGATGAGATGCGTCTCGTGCGTATCCAAGAACAGAAGAAAGCTGCGGTCGTTGGAGAATACGCGGCGCAGGTCTTCCTCGACTATCCGAGCTCGGATGTGAAGGATGGCAACAACGAAGCGAGCGTTGAAGATCTGATCAGGATTCTGAGGGTGGCCAGGCCCGAAGTCATCTACACACACAATCTGGCAGACAAGCATGATACCCACGTTGCGGTGGCGCTAAGGGTGATCGATGCCGTTCGTACTCTCCCGGAAGGCGATCGGCCAAAGAGCCTCTATGGGTGCGAGGTCTGGCGGGACTTAGACTGGCTGGCGGATGAGGACAAGGTGGTCTTCGATATCTCGGCCCATGAAAACCTTCAAGCGGCATTGCTGGGTGTGTTTGATTCTCAGATCTCCGGCGGGAAGCGCTACGATTTGGCCACAATGGGACGCCGGCGTGCCAACGCCACCTACTTTGCGTCTCACGGAACGGACGTCGCCACCGGTATGGCCTTTGCCATGGATCTCACGCCCCTGGTTCGCAGTCACGAATCCGACGTCTCCGGCTACCTCAAGACCTTCACGGAAAAGTTCGTCGAAGACATGAATGATAGATTGCTACGGTTAAAGTCAACCGACTGATGAGTCTCCGTTCCGAAATACACGAACAGCCCAGAGTCCTGGCCCGGCTCTTGAAGAACAGCATGGGCGCCATTCAGGATATGGCGGAAGAGATCCGAAGCAAGGACATAACTTACGTGTTCCTGGCAGCGCGTGGGACATCCGACAACGCCGGCCTCTACGCCAAGTACCTTTGGGGTGCCTTCAATCGGTTACCGATCGCGCTGGCGGCCCCTTCACTCTTTAGTCTGTATGAGTCGCCGCCGAACCTAAAGAACGCGCTCGTTCTGGGCATTTCCCAGTCTGGACAATCACCCGATATCGTTCGCGTTGTTGAGGAGGGACGTCGCCAAGGAATGCCCACCATGGCGATCACCAATGACCCCACCTCCCCTTTGTCTGAGGCGGCGGAATATGTAATCAGCCTTGATAGCAGCGCCGAAGAGGCTGTGGCTGCAACAAAGACCTATACCGCCCAACTGATGACCATCGCAATGTTCTCGGTTGCCATGGAAGGTGACTCAGGCCGCGGGCGCGACCTGGAGCGGGTCCAGGAATGGGTGGCGCAGGCTTTGGAGCAGGAGGACAGAATCGAAACCATGGCCGAGCAGTATCGCGAGATGGCGGAGTGTTTTGTACTCGGGCGTGGCTACAACTACGCCACCGCCTTCGAGTGGGCCCTCAAGCTCAAGGAATTAGCCTATGTCATGGCTTCGCCGTATTCGTCTGCCGATTTTCAGCATGGCCCATCAGCCGTTCTCTCGGCCAGCTTCCCCGTGCTGGCGGTTGTCCCTAGCGGCGCCACATTCGGCCAGATGATCGACTTATTGGATCAACTAGTAACCGAACGCAATGTACGACTTCTGGTGATTTCAAATGAGGAGCGGGCTTTAAAGCTAGCTCATACGCCAATATCTATGCCGCCGGAGGTGCCGGAGTGGCTAACGCCGATTGTCAGCATTGTGCCGGCCCAATTGATCAGCTATCACCTGGCCCGTGCCAAGGGTATCGACACTGAGAATCCTCGTGGATTGCAAAAGGTGACACTGACTTGGTAGATCCACTAGTGTCTGCCTGAAGGCCAAACATGGCTGTTCCTGAACTCATCGTGATGGCGGCCGGGGTCGGAAGCCGGTATGGCGGGTTGAAGCAGATCGATCCGCTCGGGCCTGGGGGGGAGAGCATCCTGGATTACTCGCTCTACGATGCGATGCACGTTGGTTTCCGAAAGATCATCTTCGTGGTCTCCAAAGCGGTCGAGGATGCCGTCCGGAGCAGGGTCGAAGCGGCCATCGGTCAGATTTGTGACGTAGCATTCGTGGTCCAGGAACTGACTGACTTGCCAGCGCCCTTTTTGGTCCCTTCGGGCAGACAGAAGCCATGGGGTACCGGTCACGCGGTATTCAGTTGTAGGCATGTGATAAGCGCTCCATTTGGGGTCGTCAATGCAGATGACTTTTACGGTCGCGGTTCTTTCCAGCTCTTGTACGACTTCCTAGCAGGAGTCACAGACCTCGAAGGCTCCCCCTCCTTCTGCATGGTCGGTTACCTATTGGGAAATACCTTGACCGAGCATGGCTACGTGGCCCGCGGCATCTGCGAGCTCGACGCGGATGGATTCTTGCTTGGAGTGGATGAACGCACACACATCGAAAGGACGGGTGGCGTCATCAGGTGGACCGAGGATGGGGAGAACTGGACCGAGATTCCCGCCAATACGACGGTATCCATGAACCTGTGGGGATTCACGCCGCAAGTATTCGCTGAACTGGAGGCACGCTTTGCCGTCTTTCTCGAGACACGAGAGGGCGATCTGCTCGAGGCTGAGTTCATGCTGCCGGAAGTCGTTAACTCACTCCTGGAAGAATACAAGGCCACGGTACGGGTGCTCCCAACCGATGAACGTTGGTTTGGAGTTACTTATCAAGCTGATAGAAAGTGGGCCAGTCAGGCCATTTCGAGCCTGGTTCGAGACGGCGTTTATCCAGAAAAGCTGTGGGAATAGGTATGGGGCCAGACCTTTCCACGATCGCCGAGCGATTCGATTTTGAGGGAGAGTTCATTTCGGCTAGCCCCTACGGCCATGGGCACATCAATGATACCTATGCCGCCGAATTTAATGGAGACGGTGCGATCCGGCGCTATATTCTCCAACGGATTAATCACCACGTGTTCAAGAAGCCGAGCGGATTAATGGACAATATCGAGACCGTAACGACTCACTTACGGCAAAAAATCACCGCGGACGGTGGCGATCCAGAGAGAGAAACTCTCACGCTCATTCCCACTGTTGGGGGTAAATGCTTCCTTCGCACGGAGACAGGCGATTACTGGCGAGCGTATATCTTCATCGAGAATGCTAAGACGTATGAAAGGATCGAGAGCTTGGATCATGTCTACAGCGCTGCATGGGCTTTCGGCAATTTTCAGAACATGCTGAGCGATCTTCCCGCAAACCTTCTTACCGAAACGATCCCAGGCTTTCACAATACAAAGAAGCGTTTTGAGACATTCCTTCAAGTGGTTGACGCAGACGATAACAACCTCGCGCAAACAGCCAAGGAAGAAATCGAATTTGTCCTTGGCAAGGGGGACCAAACGTCAATACTGGTCGACCTCATTGAGCAAGGCGAAATTCCAGAGCGCATCACTCACAACGACACGAAGCTGAATAATGTGATGATAGACGACGAAACTGGAGAAGGGGTCTGTGTCATCGACTTGGATACCGTGATGCCGGGACTATCGCTTTATGATTTCGGAGACTCAATCCGGTCCTTCGCAAACCCCGCACCTGAAGACGAACGCGATCTCTCGAATGTGCAATTCGACCTCGAAGTCTTCGACCGCTATACCCAGGGTTATATGGAGGCTGTGCGGGAGACCCTTACCCCTTCGGAGGTCGAGTTCCTTCCTCTTTCCGCAATGCTAATGACGTTGGAGTGTGGAATACGATTCTTAGCGGATCACTTGCAGGGAGACACGTACTTTAAGACGCAGAGGGAGAACCACAACCTCGACCGCTGCCGTACTCAGTTCAAGCTGGCCCAGAGTATGGAAGAGCAGTTCGAAGAAATGGTGAGAATCATCGAGAAATATAAATGAGAGACCTCTTAGATGACTGATAAAGAGCTCAGGGTGAGCGAGGCCCAGATCGCCGCGCATTGGCAGGAGGAGAATAAGTTCCCGCCCGCTCCGGGTTTCATCGCGCAGGCCAACATGACCGATATCGAACAGAGCATTGGTAAGATCGCCCGCCCCAAGAACGCGTGGATCGTGCCGGATATGCCCAAAACGCGGTCGGGCAAGATCATGCGTCGCGTCCTGACCGCCATATCCAACGGGCGGGATGTCGGTGACGTTACGACACTCGCCAACCCGGATGTCGTCTAGCAGATCCGCCAGATGGTGCAGGGCGACAATAACGAGACCGGCAGTTAGGGGCTCTCCCCAGGGCCCGTTCGGCGGCCCCTCTCAAGGAACTCCGCGATGGCGACGTTTACCTGCGTGGGGGCTTCCATGTTGGCCATATGCCCGACACCCGCGATCATTTCCTTGCGCACGGTCGGAATCGCAACATTAAGCATATCCGCGATTGCTATAAAGTCTGGAGTATCTCGCTCGCCTACGATGATGAGAACCGGAACGGCTACTTCACCGAGGCGATCCGAAATGGGAGTCACGAACTTGTGCGGCATATTCGCAAAGTGCCAGCCGGAGTAGTCCTGCACCATCCGCGTGGCCTCGATCCCGGCCTCGGCGGAGGCGACCGGGAAAAGCCCCGAGCTGCGCCGCCAGAGATCCTTAGCGCCTTCGATATCCCCGCGGGCACCAAATTCCGCTATCTGTGACCAAAGCGCGCGCCATTCGGGAGAGAATTCGAAATCTACCAGCCATGGATCGATCAGGACCACGCGCTCGACCAGCTCGGGATAACGAATAGCTGCCTCGAGTACGACCTGGCCTCCCATCGAGTGACCCACGACTCTTGCCTTCGTAGTAGAAACACTTCGGAGGAGCGTCGCAAGATCTTCGGCGTGCGTGTACGGTACGTTGGTCGGTAGCGTTGACTTGCCAAAGCCCCGGCAGTCATATCGAATGGTGCGATAGTCCCCGGAGAGAAGATGGAATTGCGAATCCCACATTCTGAGGTCGAGAGAAAACCCGTGCACAAGGATCACAGCTGGACCAGCTCCCGCCGCTTCGTAGTGCAGGCTCGCACTTCCAACCTGGATGGTTCCCTCTTCAGCAGGGATCGTAGGCATCGAGTGGCGTTCTGACGCTTTGGGGGATCCATGTGGCACGTTGCAGTGCGACTTCAAGATTGGGGGATCTGAAGCGTCTAAACTCTCGTATTAGGACCTGCGGAAGAGGTCTTCACGCAGCATGGGGCCCCTAAGCGTGACTATCGACCCA
>JBGMQN010000041.1:0-6853 GCA_048054495.1 Anaerolineales bacterium | reverse complement strand
AAGCTTCTGCAGAGCCCGAATGGCATCCGGCATAGCCAGGAATGGGAGTCGAGTGTCGGGCCGAACGAAACAACGATACGGTCGGCCCGCAGCCGCAAAGTGCAGCATCTCGGGTCCGTAGTCCGTGGTTCCGCCCGAGGGAAGCGTTTCGGCGCTGATGAGACCCGGGAAGCGAAGGGCGCGAAAGTCCAGCAGACCCGATCCTTGCTTGGCGAAGTGCTGTCCCAAACGTTCACAGTACAGTTTTCCCGCGCCGTATACCGTGGTCGGCATCAATTGCTCCTGCTCGCCTACTGGACCGTGAGCCTCCTTCGCCTGGAGGCCGTACACTGCGATGCTGCTTGGAAATAGGAACTGGACCGGCCGCTGCTCGCTCTGAGACAGTCCGAAGCTGAGCAGGTTTATTGTGCCCTCGACGTTGACTCGGTGCGCCAGATGAGGATCGCTTTCTGCCTTGGTCGAAAGGATGGCCGCCAGGTGGTAGATGCGTCGGATCTCGAACTCTCTCCCCAGTTGCTCCAGCAATGCGCGGTCGAGAATATTACCCTGGATGAATTCCAGGCAATGCCCCGCATGCGCCGAATCTAGAGGGTTGAGATCCAACGCGAGCACCCGATCTGCTTCCAGGACTCGCAACAAGGCCTGGCCGATTTCGCCGTTGGCGCCAGTGATGAGAGTGATATCTTCCTGCATGTGGCTCCCTTACTTAGAAGTGTTGAGTGAGCAGCCTAATCTTGGCACAGGTCATGGGAATGAATCAAGGATATGCGGCGGGTCTGTAAGTTAATCCAGTATGGGGTGCTCTGCTTGACTTTGCTGAATGGGATTCATAGAATGAGACTCACAATACAACACAGGCGGAGGAGAGACCCGGTACCCCGGGCACCGAAGGGGCAAGTCCGACTGCCGGTGGAACGGCGGACGAAACTCTCAGGTAAAGAGGACCCCGCCTGGCTGAACCTCTGGAAAGCGTACCACGCACCGAAGGGGCAAATCCCGCGAGCGGGACGAATCTCTCAGGTTTCTGACAGAGGGCACACCGCAAGCTGTGTGCCCTTTTATGTTCTGTCTAAGGAGGCAGCATGGAGTTCCCAAATGAGCTGAAATACACTGAGAGCGATGAATGGGTCAGTGTGGAAGCAGACCGCGCCACGCTCGGCGTTACCGATTTTGCCCAGGACCAGCTGTCGGATGTAGTTTACTTTGAGCTGGTTGTTGAAGTGGGGGTCAAACTCTCAAAGGGGGACGCGGTGGGGATTCTCGAATCCGTGAAGGCTGCTGCGGACATCAATTCGCCGGTTTCGGGAGAGGTAATCGAGATCAACGAAGAGCTTCCCAATAACCCGGAAGTTGTCAATTCTGACCCCTATGGTGAGGGGTGGATGGTGCGTATCCAGATGAGCGATCCCGCTGAGCTGGAGCAGATGATGGATAGAGCTGCCTACCAGCAGAATACCGAGGAGCGAAGCGGCGGATGACCTATATACCCCACACCGAGGCCGAACGAAGTCAGATGCTAGCGGCCATTGGAGTCGAGAGCCTGGATGAGCTGTATGCGGATCTTCCTGCAGCGATGCGATTCCCCGATTTGGCTCTGCCAGAACCAGCCTCAGAGATGGAGGTCATGGAAGATCTGCAGCTTCTCTCCGAAGCCAACTTGCACGTCCGACAGGCCAGCTGTTTCTTGGGTGCCGGCGCCTACAACCACTATGTGCCCTCGGTGGTCGATCATGTCCTGCTCCGAAACGAGTTCTACACCGCCTACACGCCGTACCAGCCGGAGGTCTCACAGGGCACGCTACAGGCCATCTTCGAGTTTCAGAGCTTGATTACCTTCCTCACCGGAATGGAGGTAGCGAATGCCTCGCACTACGATGGAGCCACCTCGCTGGCAGAAGCTGCCATCCTGTCCCTGAACCATCATCGCGGAAAACGAACGAAGATTGTTGTCTCACCCGGCATCCATCCTCAATACCGGGAAGTGCTGCGAACTTACCTGCAGGGACAGCAGCTTGCCATCGTGGGCGATGAATCTCTTAAGCATGATCCAGCGAGTCGCATCGACGAGAACACAAGCATGGTGGCGGTTCAGTATCCCGATTTCTTTGGGAACATTCATGAGCTGCAGGCGCTTGGGCAGGCGGCTAGAGAGGCGGGCGCGCTCCTGTGCGTCGTGGCCAATCCCATTGCCTTGGGTATGCTGAAGCCGCCTTCCGAGTTTGGGGCGGACATCGTCGTTGGGGAGGGGCAACCGCTTGGCATCCCACTCTCCTTTGGGGGTCCATACGTCGGGTACTTTGCGACCCGAGAAGAACACGTTCGAAAAATCTCCGGCCGCCTGGTCGGAGAAACGGTTGATAGTCGCGGTCAGCGAGGCTACGTTATGACGCTCACCCCGCGCGAGCAGCACATTCGGCGTGGCCGCGCCACATCTAATATCTGCACCAATCAAGGCTTGATGGCGCTGGCCGTAACCGCCTACCTGTCTACCGTCGGTCGGACGGGACTCAAGCAGGTGGCGGAACTTTGCTATCACAAAGCCCACTACGCAGCCCAGGAGATCGACAAACTCGAGGGTTACGGGATCTGGAACCAGGATCCGTTCTTCCATGAATTCGTCGTGCGATGCCCCCGACCCGTGGCAGAAATCAACGAAGTGCTGCTAGACCATGACATCATTGGCGGCTACGACCTGGGTCAGGTCTACCCGGAGCTGGCCGAGCACATGCTGATCGCAGTTACGGAGCTGAACTATAAGGAAGAGATCGACGACTTCGTGGAGGTCTTGAATGAACAGGCTTGAGCCGACCGTCTACGAACTGTCAACCCCGGGCCGCCCCAGTCATCGTTTTCCCGATCTGGACGTACCTGTCGCCGAGTTGCCCGATAAGATGCTGCGCGACCACCTTGAGCTTCCAGAACTCTCAGAGCTGGAGGTGACCCGCCATTTCGTGAGGCTCTCGCAGCTGAACTTTGGGATCGATACGGCCTTCTATCCCTTAGGCTCGTGCACCATGAAATACAACCCCAAAGTGAACGAAGACGCGGCCCGTCTACCGGGCTTCGCCCATACCCACCCGCTTCAAGACACGAGGGTTTTGCAGGGGAACCTGGCGCTGATGTACACGTTGCAGGAATGGTTGGCGGAAATCGGTGGATTTGCCGGCGTTAGCCTGCAGCCTGCGGCCGGGGCACAAGGCGAGCTAACTGGCATTCTAATTCTTCGTGCCTACCACAATGATCGAGGCGATGCAGATCGCAGAAAAATCCTGGTTCCCGATTCGGCGCACGGCACCAACCCCGCTACGACAACCATGAGTGGCTTAAGCGTCGTCGAGCTGCCTTCTGACAAGCGCGGAAATGTGGATCTGGATGCCCTTCGGGCAGAGTGCGATGACACCTTGGCCGGATTGATGCTGACCAATCCCAACACTTTAGGGTTGTTTGAAGAGCATGTTGAAGAGGTGATTGAGCTGGTGCACGACTGCGGGGGTCTGGTATATGGCGACGGAGCCAACATGAATGCCCTACTAGGGGTTATCCGCCCCGGGGACCTTGGCTTTGATGTGCTTCACTACAATCTGCATAAGACCTTCTCCACACCGCATGGAGGAGGTGGGCCAGGCTCCGGGCCGGTTGGCGTTTCCGAAGCCCTGTTGGATTACCTTCCCGGACCGATCGTAGATACGGTCGAGCCCGGCGACGACGACCTGCCTCCGCTTTATGGGCTAGTGATGCCAAAGAAGACCATTGGACGCGTCAAGGCGTTCCACGGGCACTTCGGTATGCACGTGCGTGCCTTCACTTATATCCGCTCCAATGGAAAGTTGGGCATGCGGGCGATCGCGGACCATGCCGTGCTGAACGCCAACTACCTTCTTGCAGCACTGAGGGATACGTACCATGTCCCATTCGATCGGATCTGTATGCACGAATTTGTGGTTGAGGGCCGCTTTGATAAGGCGCCAGGCGTCCATGCGCTGGATGTCTCCAAGCGATTGATGGACTGGGGCTTCCATCCTCCCACGAACTACTTCCCGTTGATTGTGCGGGAAGCGCTCATGATCGAGCCGACAGAAACTGAGAGCAAAGCCACGCTGGATGCCTTCATTGAAGCCATGAAGTCCATCGCCCAGGAGGCGAAAGATCATCCAGAGCAGCTCCAAACAGCACCCCATACGACGGCATTCGGGCGTTTGGACGAAGTCCAAGCGGCCAAAGAGCTCGTACTGTGCTGCCGGCCAGCAGAGCTGGCCAAGGCGGAAAACTGACCTTCAAGCTGCACGCCTCGCAATGACGTTCGAGCGTAGTTGTCATTGCGAGCGAAGCGACGCAATCTCCCATAGCGCATTGAGGATTGCTTCGGCGCTGTGCGCCTCGCAATGACGTTTCATCATGGAAGAGCAGGGCGCCAGGCTCTAGTTCTGGCGCCCTGCTCTCTGGCGTTGACTCGCCCTGGGCCCCCTCGGACCAAGGCCACGATGGCTAGGGCATCACCGTGAGTCTAGAACAGCCGGCTCAATGGATTCTTAACGCGTGCGGTAGAATCATTTCCCTGCTTACCTCCAATGGCCAAGACATCTGACCCCGCGATTCAAGAAACGCAGGCGCGTCCCAGCGTTCAGATTCACCTTCCAGGTGGGCGCGTGTTGGAGGGCGAACGCGGCCTGCAGCTTGCGGCATTTCTCAATGGCGAAGACCAAGATTCAGCCCCCATCGTGGGCGCCATCGTCAACGGCCAGCTGCGGGAGCTTACCTACCCCATCGAACTTGAGTCAGAGGTCCGCCCGGTCACAATGGCCGAAGAAGATGGAATGCGGATCTACCGCCGCTCGCTGACCTTTTTGTTGGCTGCGGCCTTCGAAGCGCTCTTCCCTGAGGCAAGGCTGGACGTGGAGCACTCCGTTGCTCACGGTGGCTACCATTGTCATGTAAGCGGACGACCCCAGCTCAGACCAGACGAACTGGCCACCTTAGAAAATCGAATGCGGGATTTGGTGGATCAAGATCTACGTTTCGCGAAGACCCAAGTGCAGCTGCCGGATGCGATCGAGTACTTCGAATCGAAGGGATTCATGGACAAGGCGCGATTGCTTTCCCATCGCCGTAAGCCCCAAATGATCATTTACGAAATGGGCGGCCTTCGAGACTACCATCACGGATACATGCTTCCCACCACGGGACGCCTGCAGTGGTTCGCGCTAACAGCCACCGAGGACGGATTTACGCTGCGGTTTCCAAAGCGCGCATCACCGACCGAACTGCTGCCCCCGCCACATTACCCGAAGCTGCTGCTCGCTTTTGGACAGTATGGGGACTGGATCCAGACCCTTGGTGTGGCTAGCGTTGGAGCGCTGAACGATGCGGGCCAGGCGGGCCGCATGCGAGAAGTCATCCTTGTCTCTGAGGCCCTGCATGAGCAGCGTATCGCGGAGATCGCGGCTCAAATACATGAGAAGCGAGATGCGGTTCGGTTGGTCCTGGTGGCGGGGCCCTCCGCCTCAGGGAAAACGACCTTTGCGAAGCGGCTCTCATTGCAGCTCCTTGCCCTGGGCATCTCGCCAATGCCGATCGGCCTGGACAATTTCTTTGTCGATCGAGAGAAGACCCCGAAGGACGAGCGCGGCGATTACGATTATGAGCGGCTGGACGCGCTAGACATCGATCGTTTGAACCATGACATGCGTAAGCTAGCGGAAGGAGAACAGGTCCAGCTGCCCGAGTATGACTTCATTGAGGGGGTGCAGAGAGATGGCCAGATCGTTCAGATCAGTGAAGGGTACATCGTAATCCTTGAGGGAATTCATGGTCTGAATCCGGAGCTGCTGCCTGAGCTGCCGGAAGGATTGGGTTTCCGGATCTATGCCTCCGCACTCACTCAGCTGAACCTTGACCGCTACAATCGGGTCTCAACGACCGACACCCGGCTGGTCCGCAGGCTGGTCCGAGACGCGCGGCACCGTGGAAAGTCGGCGGCCGACACGATCTCTCGCTGGGAATCGGTGAGGCGCGGCGAGCGACTGTATATCTTCCCCTTTCAGGAAAATGCCGATGTGATGTTCAACTCCGCTCTTGTCTATGAGGGTGCTGCACTGGCGCCGCTGGCTGAACCGCTGCTGCGCCAGGTCACTTTCGGTACACCAGAGCATGTGGAAGCCAAGCGCTTGCTCTCTCTCTTGGAGTGGTTTGCTCCGATTGATGATTCACCAATCCCCGACAATTCGATCCTGCGAGAGTTCATGGGGGGATCGATATTGAGAGACTTCACCGTGGGGGGCACCTCGTAGCCGCTTACGGTCCTGCAACTCAACCCAAATAAGACAACAAAAACCCGCATCGGTGTGCCGGGCGCTGGCGCCATGGGGTCGGGAATTGCTCTGGCCACACTGTATGCGGAACACGAAGTTACTCTGACCGACAGTTCACTGGAGGCGCTCAAACGCGCGCGAGAATATGTAGCTGGGCAGCTCAGCCGAAAAGGCCTCTCCGAAAGAGGCAAGCGACTCAACCCCAGCCAGGACATCGGTGCGATGTCAGGATCTGAGATCGTTGTCGAAGCTGCGCCCGATGAGCTTGGCAGGGTGATGATGGCGCCAACCTAAGGCTGCTGTAAGAGACAGGAGCTTCCTTGGGGAGCCCTGATTGCGTGAATGCTCGAGCAATCCCGGATCGAAAGCTAACTTTCCCGTTGCCTAGCCGCTCAACTGGGGTTAAGGTATGTAACTAGGGAGACATCTATGTCCGCTATTCCGCAATCCATCGATCGGGAACGCAACCAGGAATTGCTCTTCGCGACTTCCAGGACCTTCGCGCTGTGCATCCCCATGATGCCCAGCATGCTTCGAGATGCGCT
>JBGMQN010000107.1:0-2003 GCA_048054495.1 Anaerolineales bacterium | reverse complement strand
AATGCCCGGCGTGCCGGGCGTTGTTCAACTGTGCGAGGGATTGAAATTATTCGGAGCCGTACAGTTCTCGGTGAACCACCGAAAGTGCACCTACCTGGCGCTCGGCGTGGTATGAGGAGCGCACCAACGGTCCGCTCTCGACCCACCGGAAACCAATGTCCATCCCAAAGTCCTTCAGCTCCTCGAACTCCTCCGGTCGATAGTAGCGTTCGATCGGCAAATGCTTGGCGGTGGGCTGCAGGTATTGCCCAATGGTGAGGATATCGACCTCCCACTCGCGCAGGTCGCGCATGGTTTCCTTGACTTCCTCCATCGTCTCGCCCAGGCCGACCATGATTCCGGATTTGGTTAGTACGTCCGGGTCGAGTGATTTGGCGTTGCACAGGGTGGCCTCGGCCCACTCGTATTGATCTTGCGGCTGCACCATCTTGAACAGCCTGCGCACGGTCTCGACGTTGTGGTTCAAGATCTCCGGCCGAACTTCCATCACAATCGCAAGCGCTTCACGAGATCCTTTGAAATCGGGGACTAGGACTTCAATCGAACAGCCGGGCTGCAGCTGGCGGATCCTGCGGATGACCATGGCAAAGATCGGTGCTCCGCCATCCGGACGCTCGTCCCGGTTTACGCTGGTGATTACCACATGGCGCAGGTCCATGTCCTGCACCGCCCTTGCCACACGCTCCGGCTCCAGCCAGTCCAGCGTCTCCGGGCGGCCGGTCTTGATATCGCAAAAGCCGCAGGAGCGCGTGCAGGTATCCCCCATGAGCAGAAACGTGGCGGTGCCTGATTCCCAGCACTCGCCCAAATTAGGGCAGCGTGCTTCTTCGCAAACCGTGTGCAAACGCTTCGAGCGCATGGTCTCGAGCACGCGTTCGTAGCTCGGCCCGCTCGGGGCGCGCACCTTGATCCACTCGGGCCGCCGCTGGGGACGGGCGGATAAATCCTGAATTTCGACCTCTGGTATGGTGCCAGTCATTGTGGAGCGATTCTACCGCAGAGCGATAGGCGCGCGTTCAGCGAGCGAAAATGCACAGCATGGTGACATTTACAGCGGAGCAGAAACCGCGCCGCCGTCAAACATCAAGGCGTGACCGTGGATGAAACCGGCGGCCGGCGAAGCCAACCAGGCGATGCTCTTTCCATATTCATCCAACGTTCCCATGCGGCGCAGCGGGAGCGCCTCCGCCACGTTGGCGGCTTCCTGCTCGACGGACGTCCCGGCCGCATTGGCGCGGTCCTCCATGAGCTTCTGCACCCGGTCAGTCCAGGTCCAGGCTGGATTGATCGAATTGACGCGAATTCCTTGGGGCCCAAGCTCGTTGGCCAGACTCTTCATAAGCCCAATAACCGCCAGGCGCAGCGAATTCGAAGTGATCAGCCGCTCGATCGGCTGCTTAACCGAGGTCGACTGGGTGGTCACGATGCTGCCCGAGCCGCGCTCAAGCATGTGTGGAATGACCGCGTAGCATAGATACAAGGTGCTCATGATCGTGGTTTGGATACCCGCTTCCCAATCTTCGATCGTCAGGTCCATGAAGTTGCCGGGCGGCGGCCCGCCACTGTTGACGATCAGGATGTCGATCTGGCCGTAATGATCCGTAGACTGATTGACAAAGCCTTCGACCTCCGCGCGCTTGGTCATGTCAGCACGGACCGCCAGCACCTCCGCTCCCGTCTCCGAACGGATCTCTTCCGCCGTGGCCTCGAGCGCCTCGCTCCGGGCACAGATGGCAATGCGGGCCCCCTCTTGTGCAAGCGCCATTGCGGCCGATTTGCCCAATCCCCTCGAGGCCGCGGCGACCACCGCAACCTGATCTTTCAGTTGAAGGTCCATTGCACGTTCCTCCGTTTCCTGGTGATTGTAAGCCCCGATCGTCCCGTGCCCGGGTCAGGCACCTGATCAGACCACAGCCGCGCGCTTCAGTTTCGATTCCGATTGACGCTGTCTTTCGACTGCATTAGACTGTATATCCCCTTCGCTATCCACCGATCTGGCATCG
>JBGMQN010000116.1:0-6891 GCA_048054495.1 Anaerolineales bacterium | reverse complement strand
ATCTTTTACCGCGAGCATGGCGGGGACATTGAATACGGTGAACTCTCCGCGCCTGTACCAGCGCCCACCGAGGTGCTCGTTCAGCTCGAGGCTGTTTCGCTCAACCGGGTCGAGCTCTTCACCTGGGAGGGCTGGCCCGGGCTGAAGCTGGAAATGCCGCATGTGCCGGGAGCCGATGGAGCAGGCCGGGTGGCCGAGATCGGATCGCAGGTAACTCGGTTTGCCGTCGGTGATCGAGTGGTGATCAACCCAAGTCTGTTCTGCGGCGAATGCGATTTCTGCCTGGCGGGGCAGGAGAACCTCTGCAAACAATGGCAACTGCTCGGCGAACACACACCAGGAACCTTCCGGGAACTGATCGCGCTCCCCGAGCGGAACTTACTCAAGATGCCGAAGGATTTCGACCCCGCAGTCGCGGCCGCCGCGGCGTTGGTCTACCTTACCGCCTGGCACTCGTTGATCACACGCGGTCAGCTCAGGGCCGGGGAGTCGGTGCTCGTAGTCGGCGCCTCAGGCGGCGTCAACACCGCCAGCATTCAGATCGCCAAATACTCGGGGGCCTCGGTCCTGGTCGTGGGCTCCGGAGCGGACAAGCTGGCGGTGGCCAAAGACGCCGGAGCGGACATGCTGATCGATCGTTCCCAAGATGCAACATGGTCGAAGACCGCCTATCTGGCGGAGGGCCGCAGAGGCGTGGAGGTGGTTGTGGACAACGTCGGAGCGGATACCATGCCGCTTAGCCTGCGTGCCGCCCGCAAGGGGGGTCGGATCCTGACCGTCGGCAACACCAGCGGCCCCAAATACGAGCTCGACAATCGGCTGCTCTTTGGGAAGCATTTGTCCATCATCGGCTCGACCATGGGGACTAAGGAAGACTTCGAGACCGTGATGGGACTCGTGTTCGAGGGGAAGCTGAATCCAATCCTCGATCGCCAATTCCCATTGGAGGATGCGGGGAAGGCGTTCGCGCGCATGCGGGCCGGCGAGCAGCGGGGTAAGATCACGCTGACCGTGCCTTGATTCTTGCTCGCTGCCTTCACGCATTCGATCCACTGAACGAGCTCGCTCAACGCACGTTGAACGCAGCTGCCCGCTCTCCGGAGGATCCCCCCACTCTTGACACAAACTCCCGAGGGTAAGCGCCGACCCGCACACGTAACTTGGCTTAGCCTCGGGGTTATAACCATAGCTGTGGTAGCCCTGAGCGGCCTGGCGGCGTGGTTCTCGCTTCCCGACCTGCCCTATGCGGTCCCACCGGTATACCTGTTGATCCGCAACGGATTTTGGGGAACCTGGGGCCTGGTTGCAGCGTTCGGGGCTTTCTTTGGAAGACCCTGGGCGCCGAGACTGATCCTCTGGGGAGGATTGGCGTTGGTGATCTGGTACTGGGTGGACCGAATCTTCCTCGCCCAGTCCGATTATTCGCGCGCCAACTGGCCGCTGACGGCGGTCCTGACCGTGCTGGCGATCGCATTTGTAGGTTGGGTGTTTAGCCGGCCAGTCGTACGCACCTACTTTGTGGAGAACGGCAAATGAGCCACGAATCCAAACTTGAGGAACTGCGCTCGCTGCGCGACCAAGCCCGCCAGGGCGGCGGTGAGGATCGTATTGAAGTCCAGCACAAGCGCGGCCGGCTGACGGCGCGCGAACGGCTGGACCTGCTCCTGGACAAAGGTTCCTTCCGCGAGATGGACATCTTCGTCACGCACCGCACCCATGACTTCGACCTGGAAGACCGCAAATACCTTTCCGACAGCGTGGTTACGGGATGGGGGACGATCGAAGGGCGGCTCACCTATGTATTCTCACAAGACTTCACGGTCTTCGGCGGCAGCCTGGGAGAGGTACACGCCGAGAAGATCGTCAAGATCATGGAGATGGCGATCAAGAATGGCGCGCCCCTGATCGGATTGAACGACTCGGGCGGCGCACGCATCCAGGAAGGAGTGGTCGCGCTGGGCGGTTATGCGGATATCTTCCTCCGTAACACGATGGCCTCCGGTGTGATCCCCCAAATCAGCGCCATCATGGGACCCTCCGCGGGCGGAGCCGTGTACTCGCCCGCCCTGACCGACTTCATCTTCATGGTTCGTAAATCTTCCTACATGTTTGTCACCGGACCCGATGTGGTGCGATCCGTTACGCATGAGGAGGTGGATTTCGAGGAGCTTGGTGGGGCAGACGTCCATGCCGGAACTTCCGGAGTAGCGCACTACACATCAGAAAACGAAGCCGACTGCCTTTATATGATCCGCGTTCTTCTGTCGTACCTGCCCCAGAACAACATGGAAGATCCGCCGTTTGTCCCGTCCGGGGACGACCGCCTTCGCACCGATGCTGCATTGGATGCGATTGTTCCGGATGATGCTACTAAGCCTTATGACATTCGCGACGTCGTTCATCTTGTGGTCGACGACGGAGCGTTCCTTGAAATTCACGAGAGCTTTGCCCAGAACATAGTCGTCGGATTTGCCCGATTGGGCGGCCACAGCGTCGGGATCGTCGCCAATCAGCCGGCGGTCCTTGCGGGGGTGCTCGATATCAACGCTTCGGTCAAGGCGGCCCGATTTGTGCGATTTTGCGATGCCTTCAACGTTCCGCTGGTCACGCTGGTGGACGTACCGGGTTTTCTCCCGGGAACGGCTCAAGAGCATGGAGGCATCATTCGCAACGGGGCCAAGCTTTTATACGCATACTGTGAGGCGACCGTCCCTAAGATCACGGTGATCACTCGCAAGGCTTACGGCGGGGCTTACTGCGTGATGAACTCGAAGCACATCCGAAGCGACCTAAATCTGGCCTGGCCGACGGCGGAGATCGCGGTCATGGGGCCGGAGGGTGCAGTCGGCATCATATTCCGCAAGGAATTGGCCGAAGCAAAAGATCCGGATAAGCTCAAAGCGGAACGGGTCGAAGAATACCGGGCTAAATTTGCCCACCCCTATGTGAGTGCCGCGCGCGGGTATGTGGATGACGTGATCGAACCGCGCTTCACGCGGCCACGGCTGATCAACGCCCTCGAAATGCTGGCTAACAAACGCGACATCAATCCCGCCAAGAAGCATGGGAACATTCCCCTCTGAGGGAGCGCCACACGCCGACTTGATCTTCTATAATTCAATTTATGTTTACTAAAGTGCTGATCGCGAACCGGGGCGAGATTGCCGTGCGCATCATTCGCGCATGTCGTGAGCTTGGGATCGAGAGCGTGGCGATCTACTCTGACGTCGATCGTGCCGCGCTGCATGTTCGCCAGGCCAATGAGGCTTACCTTCTCGGACCCGCTCCATCGCGCGACTCATACTTGAGGGGTGACAAGATCATCGAGATCGCGAAGGCGGCGGGCGCGGGAGCCATCCACCCTGGCTACGGATTCCTGGCTGAGCGCGACGACTTCGCAGAGGCGGTTCAGGATGCGGGGCTGGTCTTCATCGGGCCACGCCCAAGCGCAATCGCCGCCATGGGCGACAAGGCGGTAGCAAGAGCGACGGTTGCCGCGGCCGGCGTGCCTATAGTCCCTGGGACCGAAGGAAAAGGCGATCTCAGTGACGAGGATCTGCTGGCCGTCGCCAATGAGATCGGATTTCCGCTGCTAATCAAGGCTACCGCAGGTGGGGGCGGGAAAGGGATGCGCGAGGCGGCAAGCTTGGACGAAATGCCAGGCTTGATCAAATCTGCCCGCCGGGAGGCCGAGGCGGCATTTGGAAATGGGAATGTCTACCTGGAGAAGCTCCTCCTGGATGCCCGGCATATTGAAATCCAGGTAATGGCGGATTCTCACGGAAACACGATCCACCTTGCAGATCGTGAATGCTCTATCCAGCGGCGACATCAGAAACTGCTCGAGGAAGCCCCCTCCCCCTTCATGGACGAGCCGCTTCGCAAGAAGATGGGAGAGCTCGCTTGCCGGGCGGCCGAGGCGGTCGATTATCTGAACGCAGGCACGATTGAGTTTCTTGTGGATAAGGACCGAAATTTCTATTTCCTGGAGATGAATACCCGTCTGCAGGTGGAGCACCCGATTACCGAAATGGTGACCGGGGTAGACATCGTAAAGGAGCAGATTCGGGTGGCGCGCGGCCGCAAGCTTCGGAATTCCCAGGAGGACATCACCCTCAATGGCTGGGCCATAGAATGCCGCATCAACGCCGAGGATCCCTACAACAACTTCCTGCCCAGCACTGGACAACTCACATCGGTCATCGCTCCCAGCGGCCCGGGCGTAAGGGTGGATACCGGCGTTTACGCTGGCTTTACGATCACCCCCTATTACGATTCACTGATTTCCAAGCTGATCTGCTGGGGCGAAACGCGCGGGGAGGCCATTCTTCGCATGCGACGCGCCCTGGATGAGTTCCGTATCCTCGGAGTACGAACGAACATCCCCTTCCACCAGAAGCTACTTGCTTCTCCGCGTTTCATGGTGGGCCAATTCGACACCCGTTTCGTTGAGGAACGCTTTAAATTTGAAGAAAACGATGAAGAACAAGAGAGGCTGGAGATCATCGCGGCTGTTGTGGCTACGCTTGTGACACATCGCGAAACGCAAGAGGCGGCCCAAATCATTCGACAGAGCGAGCGCGACACAAGCAACTGGAAGTGGGTTGGCCGCTGGGAGCGGATGCAGCGCTAGGGGCTATCACCTACACAATATGATTGTGCGACAGCCCATGGCTAGGTCAAATACCTTGAAATGAAGTACATCGCAACCATTGACGACCGATCCTTCGAGATTGACATCAATGAGCAGGGCGAGATCATCGCCGATGGTCAACGCCTGTCGGTCGACTTTCAATCCGTCGCCGACCAGCCTGTCTATTCCATGCTGCTGAATGGGGAGTCCTTCGAGGCCAGCGTGTCTACCCGAGAGATGACGGTCGAGGTCCTGCTCCGGGGTCGCCTTTTTCTGGTCAATGTCGAAGATGAGCGTCAGCGCAGATTGCGCGAGACGACCCACATGGAGTTGGAGCAGGAAGGGGAATTCACGCTTGCGGCACCCATGCCCGGCTTGGTGGTCGCGATTCCTGTCGAAGTGGGACAGAGCGTGGAAAAGGGAGACAATCTCATCATCCTCGAGTCAATGAAAATGCAGAATGAGCTCAAGGCCCCGCGCGAAGGCAAGGTTTCCGGTGTCCGCGTGAGTCCCGGAGACAGCGTGGACCAAAATCAAGTGCTCTTGACGCTGATATGAGGATGATCGGTCCGGGGCAAGTGACACAGCGCAACCTCGTGAGAGGCGCGCATGACGGATGAACTCAAGCGTGCCGCGAAAGAGTGGGAAGCAAATACCTTGGCGCCTGCCCGAGCCGCCCACCCCGAGCGCAAAGAAAAATTCCAGACCGCCTCTGACATCGCCCTGAAGCCGGTCTACCTTCCCCACGAAACCGAAGGCACCTATCTTGAATCCCAGGGCTTTCCTGGCCAACTGCCCTATACCCGGGGCGTTCAGCCCACGATGTATCGCGGGCGGTTGTGGACCATGCGGCAGTACGCGGGATACGCCGACGCGGCAGAGACCAACCGGCGTTTCAGGTATTTGCTCGAGCAGGGACAGAGCGGTCTCTCGGTTGCCTTCGACCTTCCGACCCAGATCGGCTACGACGCGGATGACCCCATGGCAGAAGGCGAAGTGGGCAAGGTCGGCGTCTCCATCTCCTGTGTTGAAGATATGCAGGTCCTCTTCGACGGCATCCCGCTCGACAAAGTCTCCACCAGCATGACCATCAACGCGCCGGCCGCGATCCTGCTGGCCATGTACATCGCGGTGGCCAAGTCACAGGGCACCGACCCGGCCACCTTGCGCGGCACGATTCAGAACGACATCCTCAAAGAGTACATCGCACGCGGCACCTATATCTTCCCCCCGACTCCGGCCATGCGCCTGATCACGGACGTGTTCAGCTACTGTCAGAGGCATGTCCCCCGCTGGAATACGATTTCAATTTCGGGCTACCACATGCGCGAAGCTGGATGCACCGCCGTGCAGGAGGTGGCCTTCACGCTTGCCAATGCGATCGCCTATGTGGAGGCCGCGCTGTCGACCGGGATGCAGGTGGACGAATTCGCGCCCCAACTGGCTTTCTTCTTCAATGCGCACAACGATGTGTTGGAGGAGGTGGCCAAATTCCGCGCCGCGCGGCGGCTATGGGCCCGGCTGATGCAGGAGCGGTTCGGCGCCAAAGATCCTCGTTCGCTCCGTCTGCGCTTTCATACCCAGACCGCCGGATCGACTCTCACCGCACAGCAGCCCGAAAACAACGTCGTGCGAGTGGCCCTGCAGGCGCTTGCCGCGGTCCTGGGCGGTACTCAATCACTGCATACCAACAGCATGGACGAGGCCCTCGGACTCCCGACTGAGACCGCCGCACGTCTTGCGCTTCGGACGCAACAAGTGATCGCGCACGAGACCGGTGTGGCAGACACGGTGGACCCACTGGCCGGCTCGTACTTAATAGAGAACTTGACGGATGAGATCGAGCGTCGTTCGATGGACTACATTGAGAGCATCGACGAACTCGGAGGTGCACTGGCGGCGGTCGAGCTGGGATTCATGCAGGCCGAGATTCAGGAGGCTGCCTACCAGGCGCAGATGCGCATTGAGAGCCGCGAAGATCTGGTGGTTGGAGTGAATGCCTATCGGTCGCATGAGGTGTCCGATTTAGAGACCTTATCCGTAGCGCCCGGCATAGAGACGGCTCAGCGCGAGCATTTAGGTCGAGTTCGATCCAGGCGCGACCAGGGCCGGGCGAATGAGCTGCTGGCTCGTCTAGGCGAGACATGCCGAGCATCTGAGAACCTCATGCCGATCTTGATCGAGTGCGTGGAAGCGGACATTACGCTGGGCGAGATTTGTGGAGAAATGCGTATGATCTGGGGCGAGTACAGGCCAGC
>JBGMQN010000087.1:42201-47112 GCA_048054495.1 Anaerolineales bacterium | reverse complement strand
GCCATCTACAACGTCATCGCCATCCCCATCGCTGGCGGTCTGCTTTACACCAGCCTGGGCGTGCTGCTGCGCCCTGAATGGGCGGCGCTGGCCATGGCTGCGAGCACGATTACCGTCACGCTCAACGCGCTGCTTCTGAAGCGAGCGGGGCTGCCGACCGCTCAGAGCCAGATGAAAGAGATACAACCGGCAGCCGCGCCAGTAGCCGCCTAAGTGGCGTTACCAGGGCGCTTCGCGGCCAGTGCTCTCGAACCGTCCAACGCCAGGACGGTGCTGAGCGCATACTGGGGGCGATTCCCCTTTTCGGTACTTGATACCGGCCAGGTCGCCGGGTAACTATTCGAGGAGCATCAAGATGAAACGCCAGACTGTCACGATCGACGGCAACGAAGCCGCAGCCCGGATCGCGCATCGCCTCAATGAGGTGATCGCCATTTATCCGATTACGCCCGCCTCACCAATCGGCGAGTGGGCTGACGAGTGGTCGGCCGAAGGGAAAACCAATCTTTGGGGCGCTGTCCCGCAGGTCATCGAGATGCAATCTGAGGCGGGCGCCGCGGGTGCAGTGCACGGAGCATTGCAGGCCGGTGCCCTGACTACCACCTTCACCGCCTCTCAGGGCCTCTTGCTGATGATCCCCAATATGTACAAGATCGCCGGCGAGCTGACGGCTACGGTGTTTCATGTCGCTTCGCGTTCGCTGGCCACGCAGGCGCTCTCAATTTTCGGAGACCACAGCGACGTGATGGCTGCCCGTCAGACCGGCTTCGCCTTCCTGGCCTCCAATTCGGTGCAGGAGGTCTTAGACTTCAGCGCCATCGCCCAGGCGGCGACCCTGGAAGCGCGGGTGCCCTTCTTGCACTTCTTCGACGGCTTCCGCACCTCGCACGAAATCAACCGGATCGAGCTCCTGACCGATGATGACCTGCGAGCGTTGATCGACGAGGAAGCGGTCCGAGCGCATCGACTGCGAGGCCTTTCCCCCGATCGTCCGGTACTGCGAGGCACCGCTCAAAACCCAGATGTCTATTTTCAGGCTCGCGAAAGCGTCAATCCCTTTTATGCCGCCTGCCCTGGCATCGTGCAGCAGTTAATGGACCGTTTTACCGAGCGTACCGGGCGCAGCTACCACCTGTTCGATTATGTCGGCTCACCGACGGCTGAACGGGTCATCGTGCTGATGGGGTCCGGGGCAGAAACTGCCGAGGAGACCGTCAAATACCTGATGGCCCAGGACGAACAGGTGGGAGTTCTCAAGGTCAGACTCTACCGGCCGTTCGCTGCCGCTGACTTCGTTCAGAGTCTGCCAGCCAGCACGCGGGCGATCGCGGTGCTGGACCGGACCAAGGAGCCGGGCAGTGCAGGCGAGCCACTTTATCAGGACGTCGTCACGGCCCTCAATGAGGCCATGGTCGATGAAAGCACCCAATTCGAGTCGATGCCCAGAATCATTGGTGGCCGCTACGGCCTCTCGTCCAAGGAGTTCACGCCGGCGATGGTGCGGTCCGTATTCGCCGAACTGGAAAAGCCACGGCCGAAGACTCACTTCACCGTGGGCATCCGTGACGACGTGACACACACCAGCCTGGAATTCGACCGTGAGTTCAATCTCGAGTCCGAGGACAATGTTCGGGCGCTGTTCTACGGATTGGGCTCAGACGGCACGGTGAGCGCCAACAAGAACTCCATCAAGATCATCGGCGAAGGTACCCCCAACTACGCCCAGGGCTATTTCGTTTACGACTCGAAGAAGGCCGGTTCGCTGACCGTCTCGCACCTTCGCTTTGGGCCGCGGCCCATCCGGGCACCTTACCTGATCCAGACTGCGACCTTCGTCGCCTGTCATCAGTTCGACTATATGGAGCGGTTGGACATCCTGCGCCTGGCAGCTCCAGGGGCCACTTTTCTGCTCAATAGCCCGCATGGTCCGGATCAGGTCTGGGATCAGCTGGCACGTGGAGTGCAGCAGGCCATCATCGACAAGCAACTGCGCTTTTACGTGATCGATGCCTATGAGGTAGCGCAGGCGGCCGATATGGGGCGGCGCATCAACACCGTGATGCAGGCATGTTTCTTTGAGCTCAGTAATGTCTTGCCTAAGGAGCAGGCCATCGAGGCCATCAAGCAGGCCATTCGCAAGACCTACGGTCAGCGGGACGAGGCTATCGTGGAGAAGAACTTCGCCGCGGTGGATGCCGCGCTGGCGAACTTGCACCCGGTTAAAGTTCCGGCGGAGCCGACCAGCACTTTCGAGCGGCCGCCAGTGGTCTCCAAGCACGCTCCGGACTTCATTCAGTCGGTCACGGCCCGGATGGTCGAAGGGCTGGGCGACGAGCTCCCGGTGAGCTCCCTGCCCGTAGACGGCACGTATCCCGTCGGCACGACCCAATGGGAGAAACGCAACATCGCCGAGCAGATCCCGGTGTGGGATGAAGAGATCTGCATACAGTGCGGGAAGTGCGTCTATGTCTGCCCGCACGCCGTCATTCGACAGAAGATTTACGATCCTGCGCTGCTCGAGAACGCCCCGGCCGAATTCAAATCCACGCCGGCTCGATTCTTCAAGGAATACAAGGACCTGGCCTACAGCCTGCAGGTCGCGCCTGAAGATTGCACCGGCTGTTTCCTGTGTGTTGAAGTTTGTCCCGTCAAGGATAAGAGTCAGACCAAGCGCAAGGCGATTAACATGGAACCTCAGCGGCCGTTACGAGAGCAAGAGCGCGCCAACTGGGATTTCTTCCTTGGTCTGCCGGAGCTGGATCGGGAGGCCATACCGAAGCATCTGACGAAATACTCCCAGCTGCTTCAGCCGCTGTTCGAGTTTTCCGGCGCCTGCCCGGGCTGCGGTGAGACCCCCTACTTGAAGCTGCTCACCCAGTTGTTCGGAGACCGAACGATCGTCGCGAACGCCACCGGCTGCTCTTCGATCTATGGTGGGAACCTGCCAACCACTCCCTGGGCTCAGAACGCCGAGGGTCGAGGTCCGGCCTGGTCCAACTCCCTGTTCGAGGACAACGCCGAATTCGGTCTCGGGATGCGGCTGGCGTTGGATCAGCGACTGGAAGAGGCGCGGGGTCTGCTCCACCAGCTTCAGGATGAAGTCGGGGCAGAGCTGGCACAGGCCGTACTCAACGCACCCCAGTCGAACGAAGGCGAGATCCAAGCGCAGCGCACCCGCGTTGTTGAGCTCGAGACGGTCCTGGCCGGCCTGGACAGCGCGGCTGCCAGCCGCCTGCTGGATTTGGCAGAGGCGCTTGTTAAGAAAAGCGTCTGGATCGTGGGCGGCGACGGCTGGGCTTACGATATAGGGTTCGGCGGCCTGGACCACGTGCTTGCTTCCGGACGCAACGTCAATGTGCTGGTCATGGACACCGAGGTGTACTCGAACACCGGCGGCCAGATGTCCAAGGCCACACCGCGCGCGGCGGTCGCCAAGTTCGCGGCTGCCGGCAATCCGCGGGCGAAGAAGGACCTCGCACTGCTGGCGATGAGCTACGGCAGCGTATACGTGGCGCGCATCGCCATGGGCGCCAACAACGATCAAACACTCCGGGCCATCCTGGAGGCCGAAGCATACGATGGGCCGTCGTTGATCCTGGCCTATAGCCAGTGCATCGCTCACGGTTTTGACCTGCGCTACGGAATGGAGCAGCAGAAGCTGGCGGTCCAGACCGGTCATTGGCCGCTGCTCCGCTACAATCCTGAGCGCAGCGTTCAAGGCCTCATCCCACTTGAGATCGATTCGAAAGCGCCCAGCCTGCCGATCGAGCAGTTTTATTACAACGAATCTCGCTTCAGCGTTCTCAGACAGCAGCGCCCGGAGACTGCGGCCAGGCTATTGGAACTGGCCCAAGGGGACGTCGATGCACACTGGGCCACCTACGCGCGGCTGGCTGGCGAGACTGAGGAAGGTTAGTCATGGAGATGGGCACGGACTTTCTGGGCATGAGGCTCAAGAACCCCCTGGTTCCCTCTGCAACGCCGCTGGCGCGTGAAATCAGCACTCTACGGCGTATGGAGGACCTGGGCGCGGCCGCGGTGGTTATGCACTCGCTCTTCGAGGAGGAAATAACTCTGGAGAGCCAGATGCTGGATCGCCACTTCATTCAAGGCACGGAGAGCTTCGCCGAGGCGCTTACGTATTTTCCGGAAGTCGGCCCATATCGGGCCGGGCCGGACCATTACCTGGAGCACCTGCATCGGGCGACGGGGGCACTCTCCATCCCGGTCATCGGCAGCCTCAACGGCGTCTCGGCCGGCGGTTGGGTGCGCTACGCCGGCGAGATCGAGCAGGCGGGCGCGGCCGCCCTGGAGCTCAACATGTACTTCGTGCCCACCGACCCGGACCATTCCGCGCAGGCCCTCGAGTCCCTATACATCGAGCTTGTGGAGGCCGTCAAGGCGGAGTTGATGATTCCGCTAATCGTGAAGCTCAGCCCCTTCTTCAGCTCCCTGCCAAACTTCGCCCGACGATTGACTCAGGCCGGCGCGCAGGGGCTGACACTTTTCAACCGCTTCTACCAGCCCGACCTGGATATCGAGGCGCTAGAGGTCGTTCCGCATCTCGTCCTGAGCGACTCAGACGACCTTCGGCTCCCCTTGCGGTGGATTGCCATTCTTCACGGACGGATCGAGGCCGACCTGGCCCTGACCTCAGGCGTGCACACAGCCGAGGACGCGATCAAGGGCCTGATGGCCGGCGCTTCGGTGATCATGATGACCTCGGAATTGCTGCAGCGCGGGGTGGGTCGCCTCGGAGAGATCCTGCAGGAACTGGAGCACTGGCTCGTCGAACACGAATACGAATCTGTGGAGCAGCTGTGGGGCAGTATGAGCCAGGCGAATTGTGCCAGCCCGGCGGCGTTCGAGCGGGCGAACTACATGAAGGTGCTCGGCTCCTACGCTCCCGAC
>JBGMQN010000087.1:2121-42101 GCA_048054495.1 Anaerolineales bacterium | reverse complement strand
GCGGCTAGCGGCGGAAGTTCGACAAGGCCGCGAGCGGGCCTGCTGCACGTTCCCCTTGCCTCAGATCACGGCTTTCTGCACCCCGGCGGCCTCGGCCACCCGCACGCCCTCTTTTCGGCAGAGCCAGAAATACCAGACGACCCAGGCGATGAGGGCCAGGTCGAGCGGATTGACGATGATTTGAGCGGCGCTCATTTTATTGCCTCCTGAAAGGTCTTAGCATCGAAGAATCCGAAGGGGAGAAAAACTGCCGCGGGGAGCGTCCACCAAGGATTGCCTCTCCGCTCGAGCTCGGCGAAGATCAGCACCGCCGAAATCGTCACAAAGGCGGTGCTGATCCAAAACACGATCTCCTCCAACAGGAGCGCACCGCCAAAAAAATATACGCCGGTCACGTAGGCTGGGTTGAATCCGCCCCAGCCGTTGGCTACCGCCCAAGCGTCTATCGGCAAAGCGTAAAGCGAGACCAGCAGCGTCCCGATCAGGATGGGCCGCCGGCGCTTCCACAAGAAGGGGAAGTGAAAGAGCCACAGCACGACCGCAACCTCGCCGATGATCAGGAGCTCCATCAGCAGGTAGGCGAAGCGAAAGATTGATTCAAGCCCGGACACGGTATCGTTCTCCCAGCCAGATCGCTAGAGTGCCCACCAGCAGTCCGTCAAGGGCAAAAAAAGCCAACTCCTCCACAGGAACATTCAAAACGCTCGGCCCCCAGATCACCTCCGGGGAGTAGAACCACAGCCGATTTACCGCGAGAGCCTCCCAGGGCACGCTCACGGCCAGGATAAGAATCACGATGACGAGCAGGCTTCCCGGATGGCGCCGAGGGATCCAGGGCGCTGCTCGCCAGAGCAGGCCCAGCGGGAGCAGTCCAAAAAGCAGCAGGAGTAATGCGTAGCTCACCGGGATTGGCTTCTCCGCGCCATATCTTCAGGCAAATGCGCACGGTCGATGTGCGCGGCAGCAGGATCGGCGGAGAGACTGCTGGGATCCGAGTTCACCGTCAGGGAACGTGGGTCCGCGGCCCGCCAATAGACATTCAGGATTGCACTGAACCCTACCGGTCGACGTATCTGGCGAGCCAGTGCAGCGATCCAGCTCAGGGGAAGCCGGGGCAGCCCTGCCTGCATCGCCCGCAACAGCCGATAGAGCGGCTGGTGTCGGTTGACGAAGGCTTGGTACTCGCGCAGCGCCTCCGCCTCACTCAGCTCTCCCGCAAGCACGCGCCGGGCCAGGCGCCCGACGGCCGCTCCGAAATAGAGCGCCGGGCGAATTCCTTCGGCAGTCAGTGGGAAACACTGACCGGCTGCGTCACCCACCCGGAAGACATGTCCCGTGGTCGCCGGCTTGCTCCGTAAGGGGATGTAGCCGCCGTGCCTGCTTCCGACAGGCTGTCCAACGCTTGTCAACAAGAACTCCGACAGCAGCCTGTTCAGCTGCGTTCTGCCATGGTAACTGGCCACGCCGGCTCGGGACGCGCCGTCGATAGGGAACACCCACCCAACGTTCGCCATGCCCAGCTGCTTCGGATGATAGTAGAAGTGCAATCCTTGTTCAGCCACCGGGACAACCGATTCAAGGCCGAAACTCAGGCCTTGAGCTCGGTCGGTATTGCTAAGTTGCCCTGTTGCCAGCGCGGCGCGCCAGCCGCTGGCATCGATCAAGAGGCCGGCGTCGAAGGTGCCGCGAGTAGTCAATACCATATGACCGCGATGCCCGAGTACGGCCGCGCGCATGATTTCCGCGTCGGAAGACTCCAGCATACGGGAGGCGAAAGTGAGGAAGTCGAAGGTGCAAAATGGGTAATCGAGCGGGAACTCGATGGTCCTGCGATCGAGGTGCAGCAAGATCCGATCGTGTACCTGAATCAGACTGTCGCCGGTTCCGGTAGCTTCCAAGACCGCCAGGGGAGTTCCACAAGCCGAGGTCTGGATCGAGCCGATGGAATGAGGCTCGATAAGCAGGACACGCTTTCCTCGCAGCTGCGCGGCGGCCGCGAGACCTGCGAAACTTCCTCCAGCAATAATGACATCGTAGTCCATGCAAGCTCCCTTACTCATACGTTAATGAAGGCGGAGGAGTTGTGCGAGGGGGTATTTGCGGGCAAGTGAGCGAGCAGTTTTGCGCGCAGCGAATCTGCGCGTCTTGCGCCGGCGCAGACGAGTATGTGAGGCGACACCCCCAACTTTGCCGTTGAAAGCGAGGGAATTCCTTACCGTGCCTACACTGCGCAGCGCGCTCCGTGGCCAGCCACATTGGACATCCCATAAAACGTACGCTCAAATGCCTGAGGTCTTTCGCGCCAAAGAGCCCTCCGAAAGCAGCGTTGGGCAGACGGATAATACTCATAAGCAACTCTGCCGGAGTTAGGCATGCTTCGCAAACCCTTTACGCTCATCAAGATCGGTGACATTCAAGTACGGGCAGATCTTATATGGGCATTCTTTTTCAGTTTGCTGTTCTGGATGCTGGGAGGCTCGTATCTGCCCACGATTTCGCCCGAACTTGGCGCCTCGGATACGTGGACGCTTGCCCTGGCGAGTACTGCCTTTCTTGCCATATCAGTAGCCGCGCACGAACTCGGGCACAGCCTGACCGCAAAAAGGCTCGGCATTCCGGTCCGGGCCATTACGCTTCACATCTTTGGCGGACTCTCGCAACTTGAGCGGGAGCCGACGCGTGCCCGGGATGAATTCTTGATCGCCCTGGCGGGCCCCGCCGTGAACCTTGGGCTGAGCGTGGCCTTTTGGGGGCTGATCTGGGCAGGGGTGGCCAACGTCGGACTCAAGCTGACTACCTTTGGCCGGCTGCTGGCGACCGCCAACCTCCTGCTGGGGGGAGTCAATCTAGTTCCGGCCTTGCCGCTGGACGGCGGAAGGATGATACGAGCACTAGTCTGGGGAAAAACGGGAGATGAACGGTTAGGCACGCGAGTTGGTGCCGCTCTCGGCAGGCTTGCTGCGGCGCTGTTGTACGGTTGGGGCACCGCTATGATCCTGTGGGGCGATTTGGCCATTGGCATCTGGATCATGCTGGTGGGCTGGTTCATGCAGGCAGCTGTTTCAGCCGCCGAGCGGGATTTGCAGCTCCGCAGCGCGCTTGCCGGCCTCGTCGCTGAGGATGTGATGATCACTGATTATCCGATCGCCCGCCCGACGCTGACTCTGCAGCAGTTTGTTAACGAAGTGGTGAAAGTTACAGGCCGTAGAAATTTTCCCGTTTCCGGAGGGGGTCCTATTACCGGCGTGATCTCCGTGCGGGACATCGCTACGATCCCCCTTAACCGTTGGGCTGACACCACAGTGGGGATGGCGATGACGCCCCTCCCTAAGCTTCCGTTCGTTCCTCCTAGCATGCGGGCCGTGGAGGCGTTTAGGCAGATGAGGCTACGCAATCAAGACCAAATCGTTGTGCTCGATGGCGGGAGTTGGATGGGGATGATTACCCGGTCCCACCTATTGGAGCAGGCTCAGATCCATGCCCGGCCTGGACCGTAAGTCAATAGCCATGCTACCCACCTATGGCGCGGCGTGCCTGAGTGCTGGGGCACAGTCGAGCAGCCCGGCAGAATAGATCCCCACTAGCCCTCATCAGGCAGGTGAAGATCTATATTGTGTCGAACGGCGAACGTGGCGGCTTCGACCCGATTCTCGAAGCCCAGTTTGGCCAGGATCGCGCTCACATGATTGCGGACGGTCTTCTCGGAGAGCGAGATCTGGGCGGCGATCTGCGGGTTGGATTTCCCCTGTGCCACCAGCCCGAGCACCTGTAATTCGCGCGCCGACAGGTCGCGAAAGGCGGCGGCCTGCTGCTGTCTCTCACTCTCACGCACGCGCGTCAGTACCCGCCGCGTGACCGCTGGATCCAGCAGGGCGTCACCCCGCCGGACGGCCTCCAGGGCCTGGATCAGTTCCTTGTTTCCGACTTGTTTGAGTACGTAGCCCGAGGCGCCGGCCTGGATGGCCCTAAAGATCAGCTCGTCATCTGCATAAGAGGTCAGCATGATCACTTGGGTCTCGGGCCAGCTCTCGACAATCTTGCGGCAGGCCTCGATTCCACTCTCATCAGGCAAGCGAATGTCCATCACCACTACGTCCGGTCGATGAGCCTCCACCGCACGCAGTGCGGATTGCGCCGTCCCTACCTCGGCCACGACCTGAACCCAAGCGAGATCTTCCATCAGGCTCATCAGCCCCAGCCTGACAACCTCGTGATCGTCTACCAAGACCAGCCGCACGCCTTTCACGTTGCTTCATCCCAGGGCGCGGTCAGAGTCACGCGCGTGCCTCGACCGGGCTCAGATTCGATGACCAGCTCTCCCCCGAGAAGTCGGGCCCGATCCCGCATGTTGCGCAGGCCGTATCCCGCTTCGACGTTGTCGGCCGAGAATCCCTGACCATCGTCCTCCACAAGCAGGGTGAATTGCTTGCCCTCCCGATCCGCCTGCAGGATGACCTGGTGGGCTTCGGCGTGCCGGGCGGCATTCGAGAGCGCCTCGCTGACGATAGCCAGCACATGGGCAGTGCGGAGAGGATTGGGGGTCTCTTCCACCGGCAGGTTTAAATCTAGCTTAACCGACATCAAGGTGGTCAGGCCAGGGTCAGAGGCCTGCTGGCGCAGTCCTTCGACCAGTGAGATGTCCAGGGGGCCTGGCCGGAGTTGGCCGATATAAGTTCGCAAGGAGGCGATCGCTTCGTTGAGCACGCTCATAGCCCGGTCTAACTTCTGGCCAGCCTCATCCTCCGCAGGCAGCCGACGGCGCGCGGACTCAACCAGAAGACCGGCGGTGTAGACGCTCTGGATCGACCCATCATGCAGCTCGCGCCCGATGCGTTCGCGCTCGGAAGACAGATTCCGCTCGGCCTCTATCTTCTCGATCGACCGGTCCACCTCAACCTGGAACACCTCCAACCCACGGATGATCGTTATGGCAAGGATTAGCCCCACCAGCGAGCGGAAGACCTCTACCGGGATCCCTGCCCAGGCCAAGAAGGTTTCGCTATTGAGCCAATTTGCAGGAAAGAAATCGCCGGGGGCGACGATCAATCCACCCAGGATGGCGTACGCAACCAACCCGATGCCGGCAATCTGCAGAGTGGCGTAGATTGAACGGGACGCCAGGGGCTTGATCCGCCGCCGTGCCTGGTAACGCAATCCTGCGGCTGCCACCACAGCGGCTGGGAAGCCGATGAGGTAACGGGCCCATATGGAAGACTGTTGGTGCCAGCCATCTAACGTCGGGTTCAGGGCTAGTCCGGGCATGACGAAGACCAGACTCCAGCCAAGCATGATCAGAATGGGAGCCGCTGTGAGACGGGGCCAGCGGTCGCGCAGCGCTTCGGCTCCGAATTGAAAGAGAAAGGTGAAGGACAAGGCAAGCAGGATGATCTCTATCACGCGTAAGAAGGAAATGATAGGTTCAGGCATGTAGCCGGATTGAATGGGCAGAAACAGCTGTCCCCACTCGTGTAGCCCATGGCTGATGCCGAACGCGGCAAGCCACCCGAGGATGCGGGCCAGTTCCAGCCGGCTATGTCGTCGAGACTGCATCGCGATCGCCAGTCCCAGGACGAAGAATACCTGTCCGTAGATGAAGAAGACCAAGACGGTGTTGACTTCGAAGAAGCTACGCAGGGATTCCATTGGTTGAGCCTGATGTTAGGTGATCGTGCGACTCGCGTCAACGCCGAGGCTGGCCGCGCCAGCCCGAAAGCGCCGGAGCCCACCGCAAGGTGGGCTCCGGTTTCCGCGTCGCAAATTCCTGTTACTCGAAGGCCTCAAAGATGGGTGGGAAAGTCAGGAGCAGTCCGATGCCCACCAGGAGCAGGGTGATGGTCAAGGCTTTTCGTATATCGAAGTCTCGATCCTTCCACAGTGAATTCAGGATGACCCAGCTGATCAGCCAGACCAGCACGCCAACCGTCGACTTCCCGGTAAGGGAGCCGGCGGGGCTCCAAAAATTCAGCAGGCCCTTGAGACCACCGATGATGACTGAGCCAGTCGTGAGCAGCCCGACCATCAGGGTCCCAATGCCCCCGGCAATCATCGCCGCCGCGGCCACGCCATTCGATTTCTTGTCGTTCAGTGTCAGGTCCGTCATGGTAATACCTCCTCGCATCCGTTTTCACACGGTGCAGCTATAGGACTGGCGCAATTTTGGTGATCAAGGCTCCGAACAGGCCAGCTATTCCAGCGGCCGCGAAGGCCAGGATGAAGAGCACGATCAGCGCCCGGCGAAGTCGATTGTTCTCTGCCAAGGCCGGTCCATACTTCCACACGATGAAGGCGACGACCGTGGCCAGTATCGGCGCAAACCAGGCGATGTGTTCTTTCCACTCCATCCCGAAGGTGTGCCAGAGAGACAGGTCAGGATCGGCCTTGAGCATGGAGCGAGGGAATAGCGTGAGATCTGCGCCCTCGGGTGCCTTGGCCCGGTACCAGGGATAGACGATGTAGGTACCGCTGATCACGGTCAGCCATGCAACCGCCGCCATGACCGTCGTCCCCCACTTAAGCCGCCCCAGCCGTTCACGGAGGCCGGCGGTGGTCAGATATTCCGGCCGCAGGCTGTACAGCCCCGCCAACCCGCCCGCAAAGGCCAGGAGGAACACGGCACCTAGGATCATGCCGTGCGCGGCGGTCCAAAATTCCCGGATTGTTAGTAACATCTGTTTCCTCCTTTCAAGGAATACTGGGTTCGAATTGTTACACCGAGAATAATCGGGCGCCGGACGCAACTGAAGGGGCAACTGCCCCAAAATCGATAGGTCAGCCGACCCCTATCAAGAGCGGGAGGGATGCATGCGCTGTGGAGTTGATCGAATGAACGAGGAGCTTCGCCAGCCGGAGCGTGGACGGAATAAGATATGCGCTTGATCTATAAGCTGTAGCTGGATCCCTCCAACGGCCAGGGCCGCGGGAGTGAAGTCCGCGGCCCTGGCATGGGACGGTATTTTGTGGACGGCGACCCGCAAGCTCGCCTGCGGGCAGCCTACCGCACGATCACCTTGCCTCGGAGCATGCCCATCTGGCACTGGAACGGGATCTCGCCGCGCTTCTCCGGCGTGAACTCGATCGTCACCGTCTCCCCTTCCGGCAGCTTGGCCGACTGATCGATCTGATCGAAGATCACCATCTCGCTGCACATCGCCGACTCCTGGCGATTGAAGTGCAGCCGCACCGGCTTACCCCGTTTCACCACGATCACGTCCGGATCATAGCCGCCCTTCACTCGGATCACGGCTTCCTGCACACCGGCGGTCACGGCCACCTGTACTCCTTGCTTGCGGTACATCCAGAAGTACCACACGATCCAAGCGATGATGATCAGGCCGCTCAGATTCACGATAATTAGCGTTGCATTCATGCTTTAGCCTCCTGAAAGCTCTTAGCCTTGAAAAACCGCAAGCGGTTTGCATTTGATACAACAGTCACGCTGGATGCGGCCATGGCCGCGCCGGCGATAATCGGAGAGAGCAGCACTCCAAAGAAGGGAAAGAGCAGGCCCGCGGCGATCGGAATGCCCAGCGAGTTGTACATGAAAGCCCCGAAGAGGCTCTGCTTTGCATTGCGCATCGTTGCGCGTGAGACCTCGATGGCGTAAGGCACACCCTTCAAGCTGCCGCTCATCAGCGTGATGTCTGAGGCTTCGATGGCAACATCGGTTCCGGTGCCAATGGCGAAGCCGACATCGGCCTCCACCAGCGCCGGAGCGTCGTTGATGCCGTCGCCAACCATGCCAACCTTCTCCCCGCCTTTCCTCAACATGTGCACTTCCTGTGCTTTGTCTTTGGGCAACACTTCGGCCAGTACCCGGTCTATGCCGACCTGCCGGGCAATTGCCTGGCCGGTGCGCTCGTTATCACCGGTGAGCATGATGACTTCCAGCCCCATCTCCTGCATCACCTGGATGGCCAGGATGGAGTCTTCCTTGATGGTGTCGGCTACCGCCACCACGCCGGCCATCTGTCCGTCAACAGCCACATACATGGCGGTCTTCCCATCCCCTTGCAGGCGCTCCAGCTCAGACTCCACCGCCGACACTTCGATGCCCTCCCGGCGCATTAGCTTGATGTTACCCACAAACACCCTTCGACCTTCTACAAGAGTGTCGACACCGTGCCCGGGAACCGCATCGAACTGTTCGGGTTCGACCAAATCAATTCCCTGGCTTCGGGCTCCATTGACAATCGCCTGCGCCAGTGGATGTTCACTAAGAATGTCCGCACTGGCCGCGTAGCGCAGCAGCGTGTCCGCGTCGAAGCCTGGTGCCGGCAGCGTGTCCGTCAGCTCGGGCTTGCCCTTGGTAATCGTGCCAGTTTTGTCCAGGACGATGGTCTTCAGCTTAGAGGCGGTTTGCAGCGCCTCGCCATTGCGGATCAGAACACCGTGCTCGGCGCCCTTCCCCACTCCGGCCACGAGGCTCATCGGCACAGCCATGCCCACCGCACAGGGGCAGGCGATGATCAACACGGTAACCGCCGTGACGACCGCGAAAGCCAGCGCCGGGCTCGGGCCAAAGTTGAACCAGATGAGAAAGGTAAGCACCGCCGTAATCATCACCGTCGGCACGAAGTAGCCTGACACCACGTCTACCAGCCGGGCAATGGGCGCCTTGCTGCCCATGGCGTCCTGGACCAGTTTGACGATCTGAGCCAGCGCGGTATCTTTTCCGACTTTGGTGGCACTGAACTTGAAGCTGCCGGTGGTGTTGACCGTGGCGCCAATCACTTCGTCCCCGGGTTCCTTATCCACAGGCAGGCTCTCGCCGGTCACCATCGACTCGTCCACGGCCGAACGGCCGTCGACGATCTCACCATCTACCGGGATCTTGTCGCCGGGGCGAACGACGACGACATCGCCAACCAGCACTTCCTCGACCGGTATCTCTATTTCCTGGCCATCGCGCAGCACGCGGGCGGTTTTCGCCTGCAGGTCCAGCAACTTACGGATGGCCTGGCTGGTCTGTCCTTTAGCCCGTACTTCCAGCGCCTGGCCCAGCACGACCAGCGCGGTCACAACCGCTGCAACGTCGTAGAACGGTGTGGCCGTACCTTCTGGAAACAGGGTGGGGATGATCAATGCCACGGTGGAGTAGATCCAGGCCGCGCTGGTACCCAGCGCAATCAGCGTGTTCATGTCGGCAGAGTGGTGCTTGAAGGCCGCCCACCCGCCGGTGAAGAACTGTCGCCCGGAGTACACCATCACTGCCAGAGCAGCCAATCCTGAGAGCGCGAAGAGCGAGCGAATCAGCGCCTCGGAAGCTTCGCCGACGAAGAGGTTGGGCAGGTAGAGCCAGGGCAATTCGGGGTAGGCCACCAACATCACAGGTATGGAGATGGCGGTCGCGAACCAGAACTTTCGCATCAGGCTCTTGTATTCGCGCTTGTGAGCGGCGGTCTCGTCATCCACGGTTTCCGCTTCCTCAACGCGCTTCACGGTATCGTAGCCGGTAGAGGTAATCGCCGACCGGATCCCAGCAAAATCCACCTGTTTAGGTAGGTAGCTGATGTGTGCGATATCTGTGCCCGGATTTACGGTTGCCTTTAAGATCCCTGGCACCTGGAGCAACTTCGTTTCAATGGTTTGAACACACGAGGCGCAATGCAAGGCTTCGATCTGCACTCGCATATCAGCTACACCGACATCGTAGCCCGCCTGCTTGACGGTGTCGACGAGCTGGGGCAGCGTGGCGCGCTCTTGCTCGTAGACCACGTGTGCAGTGCTCAGCGGAAAATTGACGTGAACCTCCTGCACACCATCTACGTCTCCCAGCGCGCGCTCCACGGTCTGCACGCAGGTGGCGCAATCCAAGCCTACAAGGGGCAGCTCCACGTGCACCGGGCCCACCATATCATCGGCCACGCCAGTGGTGAGCGAAGCGGCGCGAAAGCCCTTCTGGCGATGATTCCCGTCCGGCGACCGCTGGATGTAGGACTCAGGGTTGGCGTCAAACTTCCGCGCGCAGTCATCCGAGCAGAAGTAGTACGTCTGCCCTTGGTGTTTTCGGCTGGCGACTGACTCGGCGGGATCGACGCTCATCCCACAAACTGGATCTGTTGTCATATTGACCTCCTAGGTCATATATCACGCCGCCTACTAGGGCGGCTCCTACCAATACGCGCTCTATGCTAGCTTGGAAGTCCTCGGTCAGGAAGCGCAGATTGACCTATGACGGAGTATTACGAATGGCCCGGGCTACCGTCACAGGGGTCTAGGCCAAACGGCCTGATGTGGGAGAAATGCCTGGCAGAAGCTCAGCGGGCGCTGATCCACCATTGGAATTCCCGCTGTTCGGTATCCCAATAGCTCTTGATGTACTCCAGGATCGCCCGCATCTCATCTTCGCTTAGTTGGTCCTCAAATCCAGGCATTCTCAATCCGAAGGCGGGGTCGCCGCCGTTGGCGATGATCTCCAGCAGCAGCTCATCTGGGTGGTGCCAGGTATGGCTACTGCTATCCTGAGGCGGGGCCGGATAGCTGCCATCCTCCTGCCGCTGCTGCCAGTTTGGCTGGCCTTCGAGCTCAGCTCCATGACAGGAGGCGCAGTATTGCGCGTACAATCGCTCGCCCTTCATGACACGCTCGGCATCGAGCTTAGGCAGCGGAGGGACGGCCGTGCCCTGGATGACTATCGGTTCCTGGGCGGCACAAGCGGCGAGCAGTATGGAGAAGCCTAATAAGAGAATCGCAGATGGACGAGCCATTGCAGGGTGACCCGGCATCCTGCGGGCCTCGAAGGCCTGCCGGCCTTCGCCTTATCCCTGGCCCTGCATCGTCTCGATCACCCGATCCAAGCGTGCTTTGGCTTCGGAGGCGATCGGTACAAGCTCCGGGTTGTCTATGACACCCAGCATGGAGATCGCATCGACGATGGCAACCACACTCCCGCCATTTTGTTCATAAACTATCACGTTGCACGGAAGCAGCAAACCGACCTCGATCTCCGCGTTCAGTGCTTGAAACGCCAGTGATGGGTTGCAGGCCCCGAGGATGACGTACCGTCGAAACTCGGCGTCGAGCTTCTCCTTGAGTGTGGCCTGAACATCAATTTTGGTGAGCACCCCAAAGCCTTCCGACCCGAGCGCGTCAGTGACTTTCTCTACGGCTTTTTCAAAGGTGAGATCGGTGACCACGCGGGTCCCATGATCTGCATGTGTCTTCTCCATCTGTCTACCTTATTCCTTTCTTCGCATCCTACATGGATCGATCCGTTCAATCACGCCCCTGTAGCCAACGACGATACGTCCGGTCGCTTAGAATCGCGTCGGAGAATCGGGAGTGCGAGTTCCAATAAACGCATGGGTACCAAGAGCGATCGGGCCGCCCGATGTCCAGCAGCAGCCCGAGTATCGACGAATTGTATCCGATGATACCGATCGTTAATTATTGAGAAAAGCTTGCGCCGTGTATGTAGGGTAGCCTGCAGAATCCGAACAGGATCATGCGGTAAGATCTGCGGGCTGAGACGGTTGCGAATGGAAGCCGATCAGCCCGTATGGCGGCCGGCCGCTCAACAGTAGCCGGCGTAGGGACGCGCCGCAAATAGTTCTTTCAGATCTGACTTATAGGACGATGACGGCTTCTATCCAGATGGGTAAACTGCGCAAGACGCCTTCCAGGCGCGATTTCCTCAAACTGACTGCAGCAAGTGCAGCAGGTATGCTGTGGCTGCCTCCGAGGGAGGATCGAGGCGGCGCGAGACTCTCGTCCGGTGAGCGATTCGGTAGGGCTGTGGAGCCGCGAGTCGAAATCAAGGCCCGCCCACGCGCCGACAGCCAAACCGTCTCCGTGCTCTCTCAAGACGAGGTCGTGATCTGGCTGAGAGACATTGTGGGAGTTTACCCAGGGCGGAGCAATCCTGTGTGGGCGGAGACTCCGGATGGTTACGTGCATGCCTCGTTCCTCCAGCCCGTTCAGGATCTAAAGAACGATCCTGAGACAAGGCTGCCAGACAGCAGCCTTGGCGCCGGGATGTGGGCCGAGATCACAGTGCCGTGGGTCGAGTTCATCCTGGATAACCCGCCAGCCCGATCGCCCTGGCTGCACAATACGGAGAATCCTCGCCTGTACTACAGCCAGATCTTCTGGGTCGATCAAATCAGGCAGGATGAACAGGGGCTCAGCTGGTATCGGCTAAACGAGAGATACGCATTTGGGGATCGTCTGTGGGCCCCGGCAGAGGCATTCAGGCGCATCACCCCGGAGGAGATCGCACCGATTCGCCCCGAGCGGGATGACAAGCGCGTAATAGTCCGATTGCGGGATCAGAGCCTCTCGTGCTTTGAAGGATCGACGGAGGTCTACTTCACCCGAGTGTCAAATGGTGTAAATTTCGATCCGCTTGGAAATCCGATCGATCGATCCTCGACTCCCGCCGGCCCCCACCCGATATGGCGCAAGATGATCTCCACCCACATGGTGGGAGGCACGACCGGGGGTGGGTGGGACCTTCCCGGGATTGGCTGGACGACCCTTTTCGTGGGAAACGGGGTCGCTGTCCACTCAACCTACTGGCACAACGACTTCGGAACGCCTCGTTCGCGTGGCTGCGTCAACAACCGGCCCGAAGACGCCAAATGGGTGTTCCGCTGGGTAGATCCGGTGGTTCCTTACGACCCTGGCGATGTCACGGTCAGCATGCCTGGCGGCACGATCGTCGAAGTCGTCGATGCCTGAACTCGGTCCAAAGGGCGAGCGCTAAAGCTCGTTCCCTTGCTCCTCCCCCGCATCGTGCTCCAAGCCTACTTCTTCAGGCACATCGGCCTCGATTCGCTCGCGGCGCCACCACCAGACTCCTGCCACGATCAGCGTAAGGCCCAGGACGCCGATCCCCAAGGCTATGCCTTCTTCGGACCCAGTACTGCTCACGGATGCGGAACCCATCCCGCTGGTCGGCGCCTCTGGGCGCCCGGATAGAGGCAGCGCTATTTGGTCCCCGGCGGCCGAGGCTCCTAGTACGTAGGTTTCATACGATTCTCCGTCCGCGAAAGTCTCTACTCCAAGATACTCAGCCGCGTCGCTGTCGAAGCTGAGACCCGAGGCATGAGGCAGGAGAACCGAGATTCTCTCTGTGTCGTAGGGCACGACATACTCAAGAGTGAGTTCATCTTCATATTGCAGAATGTAGGCCACCACGACCTGCCCGGATCGCTCACCCGGTATCAGCGGCCGAGTATCGGCAAACCCGCCCGCCCTGGTAATGAACCGATCGCTGGGCGCGGTGGGGAAAGTAAGGTTTGCCGCTCCAGGTGGTAGTGGAAACTGCAGCGTGGCGGATCGATCGTCCTCAAGTAGGAGGGCATCTTTTACTGTCTGGTCGCCACCATTCGTGAGGGTATAAATTTCCGCTACCGAAAGGCCACCCTGCGCGAAACCAAGAATGATGTGGTGTTGATTGATGGTTACCTGATCGTCACTACCGGTCGTTTCATAGACTTCGACTCTTAAAGATTCGAGACCTCCATCCTCAAGCAGCTGGGCCGGCGTTGAAATATAGGTCACATCCTGATAGACAGCCATGGCGGCATATAAGACGTCCGCCTCCAACTGTACGTCTTCAAAGCTGAAAGCGCCTCCGACCACAGACTCGCCGTGCAGCATTACGCGCTGCTCGCCATCGGCACTCCAACCATGGAGCATCACGCTGAGCCCCTCCGGCGCCGGATCGCCCGTGGTGAGGTTGACCACGATCCCAGAAACGGACTCTCCCTCTAATGGAGGAGGATCCTCCTGCGCCCAGGCAGAGTTCACTGCAATATTTGCCCAGCCGAGTGCCAAGAACAACGACACGATAATTCTCATGAAGTCTCTCCTGTGCGCTGCTCGACCGGATCGCCGCACGCAGAACAGAATGAGTCCTGGACCGGGATAGCCGAACCGCAACTTTCACATGTCGTAAGCAGTGATGTGCCGCAACGGGCACAAAACCGGTGTTCAGTCCCGACTCTGGTTTCGCATTGAGGGCACCGATTTGCTGGCACCGGACGCTCTACCTGGGCATCTGCAGCCTGCCTGATCTCATCTTCGGCCATGAGGCTGGATGCCGCTTCGGCTAGCAGCCTCGATCGGAGTGCTTCATAGTCAGAATCGGTAACCTTGCCCGTTTGATAGTCGAAGTCCAGATCTCGCAGTGCGTATAGTATCGCTTTTCCATCTCCTGCTTGAGGTTCTGCTCCCGCGCCCGAATGGGCTTCGGTTCCAGGTCGCAAGCGTCTCCTTACCCACGGATCCGCAAGAGCTACAGCCGTTATTACCAGGATGGCTATTCCAACAAGCAAGGCTCCAATACTCATATCATCCCTCGGCAGAAGCTCATCGGATTCCTTTGTGTCAGATCCTTACCATGGATAGCGAGCATTCATGCATGCGCCAGGCGACGCTAGCGCAAGTCATCTAGCTCGGATTCAATGCGGCGCAACACGGCCGGTGGAATCTCCTTTGGCAAGTCGCTCTGCTCTAGATCCGCAGGGTCGCCGCGGATCCTCCATCGGATGAGAAACTGGCGAAGGATGAGGAGCCCCGCGACCAGTCCGACCAATGGAACGAGCCAAACTAGAATGGTGAAGCCGCTTGTACGAGGCTCAGCCAGCACTCGCTCCCCGTATCGTTTGACGAAATAGTTGATGATCTGGTCTTCCGACCAACCCGACTCGAGCTGGCTCCGAATCTGAGCTCTCCAATCCTGGCAAGCCTTTGTTGGGCACACATCCAGCGGCGTGCTCGGACATACCGGACAGTAGAGTTTCGAGGCAACTGAATTGACATCATCATCGGTGACAAACTCGCCGCCTCCGGACTCGGCCTGAGCGGCATTCGCGCCAAGTGAGAGCGCTGCGGCGGCCAGAAGAGTGAGTAAGTATCGCACGCGCATATCGTCAATCTCCGGCTTGGGAGGCCGGGCGAAGCTTCTTGGGCCTAAGCACATACGACGCTTCTGTCTGCATCCGACCCTGCGGCCAAATGGCGATGGTCGTTCCAAGGGCCAGGACCAGCCCGCCGAGCCAGGTCCAGTTGATTAGTGGATTGATATACAGCTTAAAGGTCGAAGCGCTCAAGCCGATCTCCTCCCAACCCACCAGCAATAGGTAGACGTCCTCTCCAAGGGTGCTGTACACACCGGGAACAGTTACCGGTTGGCGCTGGACTACAAAAAAGTCCCGACGGGGCCTTAGTTCCTTGATGAAATCCCCGTCCTTGAACAGTGCAACCGAAGCCTCGACAACATCGCGTCCATCCGAGCCTGCGAATTGAACAAGGTTATCGAAGCGTAGGGTGTACCTCCCCAGCTCAAGGCTTTCTCCAATGCCGAGAGTCCCCTGTGTCTCGGACTTAAAGAACGAGTCTCCAATGAATCCCAGCGCGATCATGACAACACCTAGATGGATCAGATAGCCACCGTAGCGCCGGCGCGAGCGATTCATCAGTCTTAGAACGGCAGTAATCGGGTTCTCCCCCTGAGAGGCCATACGCGCTTGTGCACCCTTCCAAAACTCCCGCAGAATCGATAGGACAACAAAAACAATCAGCCACAAGCTGAAAAAAGAGGCCGGATGCTCGCGATGGGTATAGGCCCATGCCGAGCTAAGAATCAGCGACGCGACCAATGGCCACGCAATGGCTTTTATCAATCTCCGACCACTCTGGCGCCGCCAAGCAAAGAGCGGTGCGAGCGCCATGAGCAGCACGATGCCTGCAAAAAGCGGCGTGGTCACACGTTTGAAAAAGGGAGGCCCAACGGTGATCGTGGTGCCCGTCAGGAGCTCTGAGATCATTGGGAAGATGGTTCCCCAGAAGACCGCAAAAGTGATTGCCAGGAACAAGACATTCTGCAGCAGGAAGGCGGATTCGCGAGAAAAGAGGCTGGAAAGCTGGTTTTCGGTACGCAGCGTGTTCAGTCGCCTAAACAGGAGCGAAACTGAGGCTAGAAACGTTATGCCAATAAAAGTTAAGAACGCCGGGCCGAGCGCGGACTGCGCAAAGGCATGCACTGAGCTTACGACGCCGGTGCGGGTGATAAAGGTCCCGAACAATACCAGCGAATAGGTGAGGATGATCAGCACGATATTCCAGATCTTGAGCATGCCGCGCTTCTCATGGATCATCACAGAGTGCAGGAAGGCTGTACCTGTGAGCCATGGAAGCAACATGGCGTTCTCAATCGGGTCCCATCCCCAGAATCCGCCCCATCCCAGGACGTCATACGCCCAGCGGCCGCCCAGCACCAGGCCGATGGTGAGGAAGAACCATGCGAACAGGCTCCAACGCCTGGAGGTTCGGATCCAAGCATCATCCCCGGCACGGCCCTTCATGAGCGCGGCCATCGCGAATGCGTAGGGGATCACGAAACCGGTGAACCCAAGATAGGTGGTGGGCGGATGCCCGATCATCCCGAAATGCCTCAGCAAAGGGTTCAATCCCTGGCCGTTCTCCGTGATGTAGGCCATGACCCCCGCGGGTCTTAGGACGGTCGTGGTCAATTCTGCGGCGCCCGGCTCGTGCCACACGCGGGCGAAGGGATTGGAGACAAACAGCGACAGGCCGATGAAAAAGGCCGTGGTTCCCATGGCAACCAGGAGAAAGTACGGCATGAGATCTCGATCGCGATCCCACTTTCTCATCATCACCATTGCTATCAGTCCTGCCATGAGCCAGGCCCAAAACATAATGGAGCCATCCTGGCCGCCCCACAATGCGGTAACGCGCAAGAACGTGGACATTTCCCTGCTGCTCACCTGTGAGACGTAGGCTAAGGAGAAATCCAAAGTTGTCAGCGCGTACACCAGGATGAGGACCGAAATGCTCAGAAGGGGGAAAGTGATCAAAGCCGCGTTGCGCGCGCTCTCGACGAGCCGCCAGTTCTCAGTCTTTCCGCCGACTCCTCCAGCAATCGCAGCAGTGACCGCCAGGACAAATGCGAGCGTCAAGCTGATCAAACCGATGTCAATTAACATGGCATCCTCTCACGCTGGCGATTCACGGATAGAACGCGAGCGCTTCCCGCAACACATCATCGGCCAGCGCTGGATCGGCTGCCAGCCAAATCACCAGCCTGTCCGATTGAAAGTAGAAATGCCGCTGGCCCATACCGTCGAGCTCATAAATCCTCCGGCCGTCTCGCTCAAGCTCGCCCCGCGACACGAACGGAGAATCGCCTTGCGCGATCGCCCCCACCATATCTTCGAGCAACCTCGAGGCGAGAAAATTGGCGGGGGTCCCTGCTGCCCAAAGCGTGACCTCCCCCTGTTCTCCGTACATCCCAATGCCGCCCGAGGAGAGAGGGAATTCCTTGCCATGCAGTCGGCTCACATCAGCGATGGCTGGTTTCCCGTAAAGAGCTGTGCGCAGGGTGTAGCCCGCCAGGTTCTCGGGCAGTGCGACATCGTCCGGATTTCGGATCTGGTTGGCATATATGAAAAATGCAACTGCGAAGAGGATGAGCACCACGCCCAAAGCCGCGAGGGCCAGGGACGCGATGCGTCGGCCGGTCCTTGAGCGTCTCCGAGGTTGACCCGCCTGTTCATCTGCCATAACTGCCTCACTTGATGATCCAGATCAGCATTGCTGCGCCCAGGCCGACCATCGCGAGTCCGTACCAAAGCCGAATGCGAAGAGAATTTTCTCGTTCCCAGCGAGCCCAGCGCTTGGCGACCGCCCGGTTTCCGACTACGAAAAGGATTAAAAATAATGGAAGCACAAAGATCAGGTTGTAGAGTGCCAAGTAGCTCACACCCCAGGCCAAGGTTGTTTTCGCGTTCAGCAGCGTAAGGATGGAGACGTACACCCCACCTGAGCACGGAAAAGTGCATAGACCGACCAAAAAGCCCACGCCGACCGTGGCGGGGATCGTGGCCTGCTTCAGCCACTCGTTGGTCTTGACGCCTGCCGCGGCTGGCATATGGAGCTTGATCGGGAAGCGCGGGAAGAAGTATTCCGCAAGGTTGATGGCACCCAGCGCGATGAGGATCCAGCCCCCGGCTCTGGCCACGAAATGGGGATCTGCAGAGAGACGCAGCGCGCGTAGAATGCCCAGCCCGATGGCGAAGTAAACCAGAAAGATCATCCCGATATAGATCAAACCCAGCATGAGGATTCGCCGACGCGACTGGCGGATGGTGAAGAGAAAGGCCAGGAGCAGCAGGATGACTGCAAACGCGCACGGATTGACCGAATCGAGCAGTCCGGTAACCACGACCGCGGGCAAGAGCTCGCTCAAGTTGGCCAGCCCCACGGGAAGGGGTCCGGCGGAGCTCAGGCTGGCCTGCAGTGCTTGCTCAAAGGGCATGTCGATATCAAACGTGGTCACTTCCCCGGCCCATGCCCATAGGCGATATTCTTCGGGTTCGCCGTGCATCTCTGGCTGCCAGACCACCAGGCGATTCGGCAGATCGTCGTACTCCATGACCTGCTCGAGTAATCCCGAAGGAACATGGCCTAAGATGAGGAGGGTGCCACCCTGTATGGGTACAAACACGTACGAAGAATCCGCGATCGAGCGCGGGAGCTCAATCTCGTCCGCCATTTCCAACAGGCGCTCCCGCTCCTCTGGCAGGGTGTAGTCGTGGATCTCTGACTTCACCTCACCGCCGCCGGCGCTGAGCGAAGGCAGCAATACTTCCTCAATATAAGGCCAGCAGGCCGAGCATCCCGAGCTGAAGAAGATGTGGACTACGTCGTCAGGTTGGTTCGCTGCGGCCTCAGCCGGGGCGTGTGGAATGCTGAGCAGCACCGCTGCACCGGCAATCAGAAGGGCCTGCGCGCGTGAACTGTTCATGTGTCCGGCAGAAGCTCCCACTGGAATTCTCTGACTGGGGCATCGACCCCCTCGATGCGGAGCGTGATTAGACGTGCGCCGTCCAAAATCCGGTTACCCGATGGGTCAGCCTCGGGGAAGGTCAGGAGGCCCTCGACATGGTGACCGCTTCCGCCGCTCCAGAATCCGGCAGCCACGCGCACACCGAGATCCGTCTCCAATGTTGACAGTTTGGCCAGGTCCATAGATAGGTCAACCGAGTGCGTGCTCATAGACACATCGAATTCCAGAAGATCACCGGCCGGAGACATCAGGTTCCGGGGTTGGATCATGACCTCGACCGCTCCCTGATCATCCCGTCGGGTCAGATCAATAGCCCCGCGAGCTTCCGGCACAGCGCTAGATTCGGGTTGATAGGCAGGAAGGAGCTGAGACTGGCTACCGCCCGAATCACCACAAGCTGCCAGCAAAACCATGGCCAGGAGGCTGAGCGACAAGCCTTGGATTTTCACGCGAGGTTCCCTTTCAGACATCTGTAGCGACTGCCAGCGGCGGCCTGGCGAAGAAACTCGCAGGGCCTGAGAGCACTGCACGCATTCTGCTCAGGGTGCACTGCCGGTCACCCATCGCGCATCCATGTGTCCCAATGCCTGTCGCCGTGCTTTGAGAATGGCGTAGCCCATGACCAGAATTCCGATCACCGTGGTGGCAAAGCCGACCAACATGAATGGGATCCGATATTCGGCCAGAAAAGCGCTCGCGGCAGTCAAGCCAACGAGGGGCAGGACGTCGGTTACGTGGTGGGCGCAGCATGCGACCATGGCGGTCGCCGATATCCCGCCGCTAGCCCCGGTGAGCGCCCCGCTCTTCGGTGGGGCGCCGGTGGGGACGTATGCGCCGGTCTTCAGGATCGCATATAGTCCCAACTGCACGCCGAAGCCAAGGATGATCGGCCCAATGATGAATCGATCCTGCCAGGCTAGATCGAGTGCATGTTCTGGGCTTTCGGCCAGGGAAACGATCGCAAAATATAGCAAGGCCAAGCCGAGCGATCCCAGCACACCCACCACGAGTGGTAGCCGCATTCGCCTGAGCGGCTTCACTCGGCTGTCACCCACCATTTCATCATTCTGCAGAGCGTAAACCGGGCACTAGGCAATCGACAGCGCCAAACGGCCTATCACACGGAATAGTGACAAAAATCACACCTAAAGGGGGGGGGTGGGGAAGATCCGTGTATTTGCTAAACTCCGCAGCTTACTCCGCCTCCCGGTGCGCGATCCAGCATGCCACGTTCTTTCATCCAGGTCATGAGATTCTGATGACCTGAGCCGGAGAACACTGCAGGCCCCACCGCCATCTCTCCGGGAATCTCAGCGAAATCCCATCCCTGAGCTGCCTCAAAGAACATGGCGACATGCAGCATTTGATTTGGGAACCAGAACCCATTAATCTGCTTGGCCGCTTCGAGCATTTCAGATTCGGTGGCTCCCTGTGCTGCCATAAGCTCCAGGAGTCCCAGCATCGCCATGCCGTGGTTGCAGTCGGGGAAGGCCGCGTTATTGTTGCAGCAGGGGCGGTAGACTTGCGAGGCCACTCGCTCCGCCAGGCGCTGCTGCTCCGGCGTCAACGAGAGGATCTCAAAGGCTGAATACAGATCGGAACCCGTAGTCCGACCCAGGGTCCAGCCCCCCGTAGAGGCCAATCGCCCGACATCGCCCTGGCTGAACTCCGCCATCGCTCCCTGCTCGAGAATGGGATTGCGATTGCTAAGACCGAAGGCCCAGAAGAAATTGAGCAGAAAACGGGCGTTGCCTTTGTCAATGGTAATTTGCCCATCGCTCCCCGATCGGAGGATCTTGCGCTGCTCGTCGGTCAATGGATTCCCCACCTGCTCGAAAAGGCTCTCAAAGCGCTCATAATCCACTGCTCCCCGGCTGATGAGTGCAGGCCCGATGTCGCCATACGTGACGTTAAGGGTGTAGGGTTCGGCTGGGAAGACCACCTGCTGTGGGGCATCTCCATCAATGGCGCTGGTGCTGCCGCGTGCCGCAAGTGATACCGGCATCGAGTCGGAGACGAAACTGACCTTGACTTGATCTGGCAACCTGGGCAGCAGGTAGAGCGCCATGATGGATACCAGAGGTAGGACTGAAAGCGGCAGCCAACGCCTTATCCATTGAGCCGATGGCCGGCCGATCACGACCTCCACGGCCGCGCCATCGCCGCGATCTCTTGGACGAACAGGGGCCGCTCGCGCGGAGGCCCAGAGCGCGCCTCCAAGCAGCAGTCCTCCCAGAAGCTTGATGTCCAATCCTTGCAATGGAAAAGCCGCCAGGCCACCGCGGATGCCCAGCCCCTCGAGCATGGTGGCACCGCAGGTGGGACAACCAGCAGAAAGCACTATGAAAATGGCGCCGAGCGATAGGCTCATCCAGCCCCAGAGATCGGCTACACCCCGTCCTGCAAGGACCAGCCTCGCGGCTGCAATGCCAAATACAATCGACAGGACCAATGCCAAAAGAACAGAAGCCCAGGCATATGTCGCGAGGGTCATGTCGAAGAAACCTTGAAGGGAAGTGACATTGGAGAGCGCCAGCCATTGAAGGAGGACCAGGTTGATGGCCATGCTGGCGGACAACACGATCGATTCAGGTCTATCCAGGTACCTTCGCGGGGGAGACGCTTGACTCTCCGAAATTGGATCCAAGAAAGCTACCAAGTTCGCGCTCGGTTCTACAGAATGATCATCGTCGTATGGATACATGGAAGGCGTACGACCTCCAGAGCGTAATTGCCAAGCATCCAACGATACCCCGTGGGATATGGGCCTGACAGCGCAGAATGGCCCATTGGCTTCGTGCGTGGACTGCAAGCCTGGGCTCGGGTTCGAACCTCCGTGACCCCGCCAAATCGCCCATGACTGTGGAGGCGATACTGCTCTGGGGGCGGGGGGCTGCGCACCATACACTCTGGACTGGGCGGATAAATCCGCACAAGCCCGGGATTCGCGCCGCGGGGCAGGTTAGCTCTTGATGAGCTTGCATGTCCGACGCAAACCGGATGTGGTATCTTGGGCAAAACTCATCGGATCATTGAGCAGCATGAATGGAGGCAAAGCATGATGGAAGACAAGGACTGCCATGTCGAACCGATTCAAAAGCAAGCGAGGGCCGAGGAGCTCTCCAACACTGAGCGCAAACAGCTCGCCGTCAGCGGCATGGGATGCCCGAACTGCTCCAACCGCGTTCAAAACAGCCTATTAGGACTTGAAGGTGTGAGTGCGGCCATGGTCGACCATCACCAAGGCGTCGCGATCGTGGATTTCAATCCAACTATGGCGACGGTCGAAGACCTGGTCGGCGCGGTTTCGGCGGCCGGCGGAGACGGCACGCACGAGTATTCCGCCATACCGTTGGCGTAGTACGCTCTCCGCGGATAGGCAGAGGAGCGGATTGTCCTTCTGCCTGGTCGAGGCTTGCAGCTGCCATCGACTCCCTGTCCAAATCTAACCACTCGTTGCAAAAGACCTAATGCCCCGCCGATTGTGGCTTGGCAAGCAGCGATCGGAGGCGAGGCCGATCGTTCAGGCACTCACCTTTGTTTCCGCCCTGGCCGTTGGAGGCTTTCTCGGCTGGGTACTCTTTCTCGCACCGCGTGAGAGCGAGGGACCGGAGGTCTCCGTGCCGCCGCCTGCGCTTGCCGGATATCCGAATCAGCAAGCTTTCATCGTGGAGCCCACAGGCACACCCGCCTCCAGTCTCGGGGGAGTGGTGCGGGTGGGAGGCATCGCGCCGGACTTCAGCCTGCCCGATCTGAACGGAGAGATGCATTCTTTGGGAGAGCATCTGGGAGATGCTGTCATACTCAACTTCTGGGCGACATGGTGCCCTCCGTGCAGATTCGAGATGCCCGTATTGCAGCAGGCCTTTGAGCGCTACTCGGATCAGGGATTTGTCGTCCTGGCTGTCAACTTAACCGAGAGCGATGATCGTGATCTCGTCGCGCCCTATCGAGACGAATTGGGATTGACTTTTCCAATACTGCTCGACGAAGAGAGCTTGGTATCCGGGGATCTGTACCGAGTGCTCGGTATTCCTACCAGCGTGTTTATTGACCGCCGCGGGACAGTTCGGGAAATCTATATCGGAGCGATCCCGCTCGCCGAGCTGGATAGCAAGGTTCAATCGATTATGGATACTGGGCAGTGAAGGTTAGAACTCCAGCTCTGCCTGCGCCGAACCGCTTCGCGACCCTGGGGCATGCTATCTTCTTCGTGGGCGGGTTCACCCTGATCTTTGTCGTCGGTTGGGGGGGAGCCGCGACTCTGGCCGGCCAGCTCTTCGGTCAATATAAGCTCATTCTAGGGCGAATCGGCGGCATCGTGGTGATTGCCTTCGGCCTGATGACGTTGGGCGTCATCCGGATTCCGTTTCTTTCGATGGACACACGTCCTGAGTTCAGGGGATCGGGATCCAATCGCTGGATCAATTCGGCCGTTCTCGGTGTCCTTTTTGCGGCGGGGTGGACGCCTTGTGTGGGGCTGACACTGGGCGCGATCCTTACACTTGGATTCAGTCAGGACACTTCGGCTCAGGCAATGATCCTCTCCTCCGGCTATGCTCTGGGTCTGGGCCTGCCCTTCTTGGTCATGGCCTTCTTCCTCGACCGGGCGCTTATAGTTGTGAAAAAGATGGGGCGCCATGTGCGCACCTTCCAACGCATCAGCGGTGTGTTTCTCATTATCATTGGATTGATGATGGTCACCGATCAAATCCTTGTTATCGCCATCTGGGCACAGCGGAACGGCCTGTATTTAGATCTAGCCTCTGGGGGAGCGAGCGCCCCGACCTACTTCGTGGCCGTCGCCGCTGGTGCGCTCTCCTTTCTCAGTCCGTGTGTGCTTCCGCTCGTTCCGGCGTATCTGGGTTACCTGAGCGGAGAGGCCTTGCTTGGCTCGGATTGATCTATGGTGGCGAGAGGAATTGAATCTTGGCGGATAAGGTCAGCGGATCGAGAGAACTGACGCGGATGCGATGGCTGAAACAGCAGATCTGGGATCAACGGAGTGCCAGGTCTCGATGGCTTGGATTGGCTGCGCTCGTCATTGTGGGAATCATTTTGGCGCGTGCAGCGCTCCCAAGCTTGGCCTCCGCAGGCGGCCTGCCGGCTGAAGAGGGCGCTGCCGAGCCAACCAGCCTGCCTGCTCCTGAGGCGCTTGTAGGGATCGAAGTACTGCCACCATTCGTGGTCAAAGATTCACAGGGGCCGGCCATTAGAAGGCGGGCTATGCTCGAGACATACATCCCCGATCGACCGCGCATGCTAATCGCGCGTTACACGGTTCAGCGCGGCGATACGCTGTTTGGAATCGCTGAGAACTTCGGTCTCAAGCCGGAAACGCTGCTCTGGGGTAACTTCGATGTTTTGGAAGACAACCCGCACAGCCTCCGGCCGGGTCAGGAGCTCAGGGTCTTGCCGGTCGATGGTACGTACTACGAGTGGAACGCTGGCGATGCGCTGGCCTCTGTTGCCAGTTTCTTCGGGGTCTCTGCCCAAGATGTTATCGACTGGCCCGGCAACAGACTGCCTCAAGACCTGAATCCTGAGGATCCTGAGATCGAGCCCGGTGCGGGGCTGGTCATCCCGGGTGGAAAGCGTGAATTCGCAAGCTGGCGGGCCCCAAGGATCACGCGCGCCAATCCTGCCGTGGCTAAGGTTGCCGGCCCCGGGGCTTGTGGATCCATCTATGACGGGCCGGTGGGAGAGGGGTACTTCATCTGGCCGACTCCGGCCACGTTCCTGTCCGGCTACGGCTTCTCCGACTACCACCCTGGGCTCGATATTGCTGGAAGCGAAGGAAATGCGGTCTATGCCTCTGCCACTGGCGTCGTCGTGTATGCCGGGTGGAATAATTACGGATACGGCCTGATGGTGGTGATTGACCACGGAGACGGCTGGCAGACGCTGTATGCGCATCTAAGTCAGGTCAATGTGGGCTGCGGTCAGGCCACGTTCCAGGGCAATGTGATCGGTAGGGTTGGATCAACCGGAAACTCGACCGGCGCACACCTGCACTTCGAGACGGAGAGTGACGCTTACGGCAAGGTCAATCCATACAGCGTCACCTCGCCTTAGCTGGCTGGATTAGGATCCGTACTGGAGCCAGCTCCAGCCGCATGCGTGCTCACATAGTGGGCAAGTGGGTGAACAAATGGAAGATAAATATGACGTGATCGTGGTCGGTGCCGGACCAGCCGGAGGGGCGGCCGCCTTCTTTCTGGGCCGAGCCGGGCTACGCGTGCTTGTTCTTGAGAAAGCAGAACTTCCTCGGTATAAGCCCTGCGGCGGGGCCATATCGGCAGGGCTGCTAGCGCGATTCCCGTTTTCCTTTGATCCAGTCATTGAATCAGACATCACAGAGACTGCCTACGTGCTTGGAGATCGAACTGTGCGACTTCCGATCCCCAGTGGAGCGATCCGGATGGTCATGCGCGACCGGTTTGACTCTTGGATCATCAGCCATGCGGAGGCCGAGGTCCGAACTACTTCTCCAGTACGTATTGTGGTGGAAGACAAAGATCGAGTAATCGTGGAGACGGCAAATGGGGAGCGGTACACGGCTTCCTATCTGATCGGCGCGGATGGCGCGAACTCCATCGTCGCCAATAAGCTCGGGCTGCGCCAGAAGCGGCAGATGGCGGCCGCAGTCGAGGCGGAGATTCCCGTCGAACCAGAAGTCATGAAGCGTTTTGCCGCCTCATCAATATTTATATTCGGAGAGGTGCGAAAGGGTTACCTCTGGATATTCCCCAAGGCCGACCACCTGTCGGTAGGGATCGGAACGCTGAGGCGGGAGCGCACCGACCTGAAGAAGACTCTGGAGCGAGTCATGGCGCGCTACGGTATCTCGTTAGAGGGGGCCAAATTGCATGGTCATCCGGTGCCGATCTACCGGCGGCACGAAACGATCTCTACTGAGCGGACATTGCTTGTAGGCGATGCGGCAGGATTAGTGGATCCATTCACCGGGGAGGGGATCCGCATGGCCGTCAAAAGCGCCCAGCTGGCGGCGGAGGCGATAGCGGCTGGCGATCTCGCACAATACCAGCGGTCGGTGCACCGGGAAATCGGCAGGAGCCACCTGTATGGCCGGGTCCTGGCCAGCGCCTTCTTTTACTTTCCACGCGCATCGTTCGCGCTGATCGCCCAGAACCCCATTCTAACGCAGGCGATGGTTGACCTTATCTCGGATCGGGCGGATTACCCGCAAGTCATCTTTCGACTGATCCTCGGCCTGCCGGCCTACCTCGCCAAAGCAACCGCGGCCGAAATCGCGAACGGCATCGGAAGAGTCCTCGGCCGTCGCCAGGCCCGCGCCAAGCGCGAGCCCAAGATAGCGACCCGCAATCTGCCGGACGACCGGCGATGACTCCACCTTGCCCGGTGCTGCGGGCGGTCATACCTGCCCGCAGCCGGCGATGCTAGCCGCGCATGTACTGGGGCGCCGGTTTGTGAGCTAGATTTGTCCGCTACCCCGTGTACAGATCCATACGGGTGAGCGGCAACCCACTCTGGCCTTTGGGGCCGGGTTTCAGCAGCAATGCCTGGTAGACATTGAGTCGACCGCTGGTAAAGCCGTACGCCGAGCCCGACATGAACAGGCGCCAAACGCGGTAGGTCGGCTCGTCCACGAACTGCAGCGCCTGCTCGTGATTTGCCTCCAATTGGCGCACCCAATGTCGCAATGTAAATGCGTAATGTTCTCGCAGGCTTTCCACATCGCGCACCTCAAACCCCACGCCTTCAGCGAACCGCAGGGAGCTGCTGATGGGAACCAGCTCGCCATCGGGGAATACATACGTATTGGAGAACGTGCGCCCCCGCCGGGGTGCTTCACCGACGCGGCGCGTAATGCCATGGTTGAGGAAGAGTCCTCCAGTGCGCAACAGCTGCCACGCCTGATGGAAATAGGTCTGCAGGAGCTCCGCACCCACGTGTTCAAACATGCCTATGCTGGCCAACGCATCAAAGCCAGGCTCGTCGTCCAACTCCCGATAATCCTGCACAACTGCTCGGCAACGGTCCTCCAACCCGGCTTGCGCGATACGTTGGTTTGCCAGGTCTGCCTGCGGCTGGCTTAAGGTGATTCCCGTTGCCTCTACGCCATAATGCTGAGCGGCATAGATGATCAGCCCACCCCAACCGCAGCCGATATCCAGCAGGCGTTGGCCAGGGCGAAGCCGCAGCTTGCGGCAGATGTGCTCCAGCTTATTTTCCTGTGCTCGGTCCAAGCTATCCTCCGCCGTGTGGAAGTAGGCGCAAGAGTAGACCATATTATTGTCGAGCCACAGGCCATAGAAATCGTTCGAGACATCGTAGTGATACGCGATTGCTCGGCGATCTCGCTCGATCGAGTGACGCTTCCCTCGCATCTGTGCCGGGCCACGCCGCACGGCCGGCCGGCCGTCTATCCTGGGAAGTCGCAGCAGCTGCCTGGCCACGCGCAGTTTCGTTCCGAAACCCTCTGCCGAGAGCGCCAGGCCTTCCGCCAGCGGAAAGACAGGCTCGATGTCCCCCTCGATGTCGAAGTCATCGTGTAGATAGGCCTCCGCCAGCCCGACATCACTGCGGCTGAGGAACATCCGGCGCAGGGCGCCAGGATGTTTAAGCACGAGTGTTGTAGGCCGAGGGCTATCGTCCGGCCAACCGGTACCATCCCAAAGCCGGACTCCGACCTCCGCCGAGGCCTGCCCGGAAAAAAGCTCCGCAAGCAGCATTTTCGTAGTCTTCATCGATTGATCCATGGAATTTCCCTCGCTTGTGTTAGCTAGAATCTGTCAACCCTCAGGTGGGAAGCCGGACTCGAACCCGCATTCGCTCGATGGCCAGCAACAACCCGGCTTGAGGCAGGGAGCTGCGGCTGGGAACGCGACCCTAGCTCCGGCTCACCCACCAAACACCGGCCGAGACCAAGGCGATGCCGCCGAGCTCCACCAGGCGAAGGCTCTCGGAAAAGAAGGCGATACCGATGATGAGCGCCAGGCCGGGCGTGAGGAAAGTGAAAGTATTCAAACGGGTCAACTCGCCCCGATGCAGGACCGAGAACCACAAGGCGAAGGCAAGCGCCGTGCCCAGCAAACTCAGGGCCAGCAAGATGCCGATGAAGGCCGGGCTCCAATCTACCTGCGTAGGCGCCTCGAAAAGCCGGGAGGCCAGAATCAAAGGCGCGCTTCCCAGGATAAACTGCCAGCCGGTCGCCATGAGCAGATCTACCTTTCCGGTGAGGCGTTTGAGCAAGACGTTGCCCACCGCCACGCCCAAGGCCGCGAGCAAGATATAAGCCAGACCGAGCGGGGTGCTGTTGGCGTTTGCTTCGCCAAATCCGGGGAGGGCAATCAAGAGGATCCCGGCGAAGCCAAGCGACAGCCCTATTCGCCGCTTTGGCCCCAGTTTTTCGCTCAAGATCAGGTAGGCGAGCACCGCCGCGATCAGCGGCTGCACGTTCGCCAGTACGGTGGCCAGGCCGGGGCTAACGATACCACCCGCGAGAAACATACCGGCAAAGCCCAGGCTGGTAGCGAAGAGCCCCACTCCGAGCAGGCCCAGCCATACGCTTCGCCCTCGAGGCATCGGGCGGCGTAGAATGAACGCAGGAACCAGCAGGGCGGCCCCGGCCACCAGCGAACGCAAGGCAGCGTAGTAGAACGGCGGCGCGGCCGCCAGGCCGGCGGTGATCAGCGGGAAGCACAGCGCCCAGAGAAACATGACCAGGGCCAGACGCGCCAGGTCACCCGGGGCTATGGTGATTTGCGTACGCGAAACCGTGTGTTCGGCGCGGGTTAGCGAACGCCTGAGCTCAATCACGCGGGTGGGAATGCCCATCGGCGGGGCGCACTAGACCCGGTGGATTCGCAGCCGGAGCAGGGCGAACTTCATCAGCCCTCACCTCTGTGACTACGCTTCTTCCGGGAGGGGTGCGGAGTCGGAGCCTTTCCGGGCGTGGCCCGGCGACAGGGCGTCGCGATCCAGGCCAATGGCCATATCGAATGGATTGGCGCTGTTCCAATAGATCTGCAACAAGGGGGTGAGAATCGAGGGGCGACGGACCTGGCGGGCAATCGCGGCTATCCCGCCCAGGGGAACCAGAGGCAGCAGATATTGGGTAGCCAGCAGGAATCGATGCATCAGACTGTGCCGACGAGCCAACTGCCGATATTCGCGCAGCGCCTCGCGCTCGCGTATTTCCCCGGATAGCACGCGGTCAATCAGGCCGGCTGCCACCGCCGCGAAATAGAGGGCGGGACGAATTCCCTCCCCGGTAAAGGGATTACACTGGCCGGCTGAATCGCCAACCCGAAAGACGTGGTCCGTCGTCGCCGGTTTTCTTCGATAAGGGAAGTATCCACCGTGCCTGGCCCCGGGGGGCTTGCCGAAACTGGCCAGGGCAAAGTTCGCCAGCGTCTCGTTCAGCTGCGTGCGGCCCTGGTAGCTGGCCACGCCGGCTCGGGTCTCACCGCCAATTGGAAACAGCCATCCGATGTTGAACATGCCCAGTCGTTTCGGATCATAGTAAAAGTGCAGCCCCGGGTCGGATCCGGTCATGACCGTCTCAAGACCGAAGCTCTGGCCCCGGTGGCGGACGCGCCCGCCCCGGCGGCCGGTGGCCAGGGCCGCGCGCCAACCCGTGGCGTCGACGATCAGCTCGGCGTCAAAGGTTCCTTCCGTAGTGAACACCATGTGCTCGCGATGCCCGAGGACACTCGCGCGCAGGATCTCCGCGTCACACTGGGCCAGGAGGCGATCACAGAAGGTGGCGAAATCGAACGTACAGAAAGGATAATCCAGCGGAAATTCGATAGTGCTCTTGCCCAGATGGAGCAGGATCTTATTGTGAATCTGGATCAGGCTGTCGGATGTGCCGGTCGCCTCCAGCACAGCCAACAATGTCCCACAGGCCGAGGTCTGAACCGTGCCGATGGGATTAGGCTCGATGAGCAGCACCCGCTTGCCTTTGAGATGCGCGGCGACCCCCAGGCCCGCGAAACTTGCCCCAGCAATGATGACATCGTAATCCATGCTACCTCCTCCCTCCCTCATACCTTATCGGTTGCTGATTTGCAGCGGGAGCGTGGATAAACGGGCATATGAGCGAGCATTTTGGCGCAGGCTATTCAGCGCGCTTAATGGTGGGAATTCTAATTCGGATTGGAGACACAGGGAGCTTGACCGTACGGAATTCGGGTTACGGCGCATGGCGACCATCGGATGTGCCAAATGGCCGGGGCCGCAGGCTTGGCGCCCGCGGCCCCGGTGCAGCACGGTTGTCTTTGACGGTGGCCCTGCATCTCGCCTGCAGTTTCATCTTGAGCCTCGGCCCGAGTAGGCCGGAACGCTGCAAAATGTGGCAGGGGAGGGCTGCCGTCTTAGTTGTGCTCCTGGGCTGGTTCCATGGAGGGCATCGTCTCAACAGCCTGGCGGCCGGCAAAGATGTTGTAAATCGGCACGAATATCACAGCGGCCAGGAACCCACCGGCGAAGGCCTCCACCAGACCAAGCAAGTAGGATCCCCAACTAATGTACGTGTAGTCCGGAAGGATCACCTCCCAGAAATTCTGCATCACGTACCAGTCCGGGAGAATCAACCCGGCTACCACGTCCAGCGTGAACACCACTGCGACGAAAAAGGCCAGGGTCCAAGCTATCGGCCAGAACGGTAAGCGCTTCATCTCGACTCCTCCTTCGATAATCGGCGAAGGCCATGTGCCTTCTGGAACTCACAATGTCTGTTCCTCACGGATCTTCGATCTTGATGACACACTCTCACCGACAAGGACCCTCCTTTCCTGGTAATCTCCCGCGCGCATCGCTCACGCGCTTCGTTGTTTGGCCGCTGCCGTAATGCTCGCGGCCTTCTCGTTGTAGCAATATCCTACCGTCGTCTCGAGGTGGGAGGTAGCGCCGACCTGCGCGCGAGGGGCAGGCAGTACTGCGTATGCCGGCGGGAGTGGGGGCCTCAGGCCTTTCTTGCTCTGAGCTGTATCCCAGCCATGGCGGCCAGCAAGATGGCCAAGCCGAGGAGTTGAGGTAGACGCAGCGCGTCGAAGACAATGACGCTATCACCGCGGAAAGCCTCAAGGAACAATCTGGTGGCCGCCGCTAAAGACAGCCAGGCCAAAAACAGAATTCCTGGTGCAAGGCTCCTTTGTCTCAGCCTCCATATGGCGAAGAACACCACAACCGCGAGCAGCACTTCGTAGATTTGTGTCGGGTGTCGGCGCGCGCCCCACAGGTCGATCGCCCACGGTACGTCTGCCGGTGCTCCGAAGGCGTCCCCACTCGCAATATTGGCTAGGCCGACCGCGATGGCAAGGGCTGCCAAGCCAAGTGCGAGCGCATCCATGGTCTTCCAGAACGGCAATTGCTTGCGCTGGCCGTAGACCACCATGGCGATAACCCCAGTCAATGCACCTTCAACCGGAGCAAGCGTGCTGGGATTGAGTGAGAGGAGACTGATCGGATTGTCGATATAGACGCTCGCAAAGCGGGCCGCGTACCAGAGCCTGGCTCCCACGATGCCTGCGACCAGCCCGATGAAGACCAGATTGCTGAGGACCCCCGAGGGGAGCTTGTGCCGTGGAGCCTCCCGTTCGATCAGCCAGCTAGCGATCCAGACGCCAGCGAGGAGCAACAGACCTGGAAACTGGATCGCCAGCGGTCCGACCTGCAGAATAGGCAGCATCAGGATTCCGCCTCAAGAATCTCTTCAACCGCGGTCTGAATCGTCGCCTCGCTCATCGGGCCGCCAATAATGACTTTCTGAATTACGCCTTCCCGATCCACGAAGAAGGTGGTCGGGAGGGCGCGCAGTTGGTACTGGCGAGCAACGGTTCCGGTCCGATCGAGCGGAATGGGGAAGGTCAAACCAAACTCTGCCGCAAAATCGGCCGCCTCTCGTTCGCCGTCCTGGTAGGTCAGGTTAACTGCCAGAACTTCCAGGCCTCGATCTCGATTAGCCTCGTATACGCGCTGGATTGCCGGCATCTCCGCCCGGCATGGCGGACACCAGGAGGCCCAGAGATTGACGATCACTCCCTTTCCCTTCTGCTCGGAGAGGACGACCTCACCTCCTCCCAAGAGATCTAGGCTGAAATCAGGCGCCAGAAAGCCTTCCCTTGGACTTGGTATGAGACCGCCAGTCGAGGCCGCGGCTGGCACCGCCGACAGCCAGATCCATCCCGCTCCCACGACGAGGGCGAGCGCGATGAAACCGTACCATCGGCGGCTCTTCACAAACGCTTCGACTGTTCCCTTATTTGACATGACATCACCCTGGATTCGGAGCCCTATTCGCAAGCTTCCAGCCTATTCGCGAAGGGCAGTGCTGCACCGAGGTAAATCGCCTATCGGCTAGGCTAGAGAATACCCACTTCATGCAGTACCGGAGGCTACATGGGGTTCGAGAGGCCTGGGTCACCGCCCAGATCCCTACCGCGGCGGCGCGCGTGTGTCTGGCTGCTACATGCCTTTCATTGCGCCGCCCATATCGCCGCATAGCTTGGCTTTGTCCGTCGGTTGTAGCTGATCAATTAATAGCGGACCTTCGGATTGCGGGTTTTTGTCACGGTCCATGCGGCATTGGAAGACCAGATCGTCATCGGTGCGAAACTGAAATGTGCGCGTCCCGATCTTGAGCTCGCCGTCTTGTACGGCTCGATATACGGTAGGAAACGGACTCGTGAACCAGTAGGTGCCCTTGTCGGTGATCGCATCCTCGCGCAGCAATCTGCGGATCTCTCGCTTGAACGCGAGCTCGTCCTCCTCCCATGGCTCTCCGCGCATCACCTCGTAACGGATGTCGTGCTCTAGCTTTGCCAGGTTCCCTTCTTCCGTGAAGGCATCACGCGCATCCGGATCTGTGAAGGCCCAGATATCCTCTGGGTCCGGATCCGGGCTTTCCGTGGTCGTATCCGTCCGAGATTCATAATCCGACGTGCCGAACAATGCTTTGATGATGTTCATCTATGTCTCCTTTCGGATTTGGGGGGAGGATCAGTGGGCCATGCTTGTGATGAGATGGGGCTCATGCTTGGCCCATTCGCGCCTGCATGGCGTTCACCATCTCTCCGCACTGCCTTTGGAAGTCAGCATTCTGGAAATCGCCGATGAGAACGGGTACGTCCAACTCGAACCGGTCGCGCGTCATCGGGCATGCCCAGACAATCTCGTCGCCCTTCGAAAATGCAAGGCTGCGCTCGCCCACCTGAAGCTCCCCATCCGAGCGGGCGCGATACACAGAAGGGTGCGGGCTAATGGCCCAAAAGGAAGCTAGTTTGCGAACGGTGCCCTCTTTTTCCAATCGAGAGATTTCCCGCAGGTACTCCCGATCGCTGGCCGTCCAGTCTTCGCCCCGCATGACCTCAAACCGAAGATCGTGCTCGAACTGATTCAGCGTTCCGTCGAATTCATAGCGAGCCCTCGCTACGGGATCGGTCATCAGCCAAGTTTCCTCCAACGCGGTCGCAGCCGGCATGAAGGTCGAGCCGCAGTAAGGGCATCTGACCATCTTTCCATAGGTGCCATCCCACTCGATCGCAGCGCCGCAACTCGTGCATTCAAGCTCGCGCATCTTCATAGGTCACGCTCCTTCAAGGCCCTAGCATAAATTCAATCCATTGAATTGCTCGATCACAGGCTCCTTTATGGGACCCAGGGCAACGCCCTTGGGAGATCACTGCCGTCAACTGCCGTGAGTCCATCTCTTGGACGGCTCCGCGAGCCGATGATTGGCCCGCGTCGATGGGCGTTCGGTTGAATAGGAGCATCTGGAACCCCGGACCCGATCGGTGACCGCTAGGCCCGCGGAACCTCGTCCCCACCGTAGGCATGTTATACACCATTGACGAGCAGGGATTAGAAAAACGGGAGGGCGTCAGTCAACACCCTCCCGTTTCGCTTGGAAGCCAACCTCTATGACTCTTGAAGTGATCGCCGATAGAGATAGTTGTACGGTAGGACCAGCAGGGCCGCGCCATAGATGCCATAGCCGACCAACCATAGAAGCCCGATCACGAACCCACCAGCGGTCAACGGCCAGGTGAATCCAGGAAGGAGCGGCATCCAGGCCTCATACATGGTCCACCCAAGCAATAGGTCACCCGCGATGCACAGCACATAGGTGAGGGTCAGCCCCACGATGAATGTGATGCTGACGGCCCGAAAATTCAGGCGTCCGTTCATCTTTGACCTCCTAGGCTACCGCTTCCACGGGTGTGGGGGCGGCTTCCACGGATTCCACCTCGACCGCCTCCCGATCATAGGATGCCCGGATATCGACCTTCCTCAGCCGATTGGCGTTACCCACCACGGTGACCGAGCTGGTGGCCATGGCGATTTCAGCCAGCACCGGGTGCATCCATCCGATAACTGCCAATGGGATCATCGCCACGTTGTAGAAGAAAGCCCAGAACAGATTCTGCTTGATCTTCTTGAAGGTCTCGCGACTAAGGTTGATGGCCTCGATGACCCCCGTCAGTTGACCTCGCACCAGGGTCACGTCGCTAGCTTCTATAGCGATGTCCGTACCGGTTCCAATGGCGATGCCGACGTTGGACTGCTTAAGCGCCGGGGCGTCATTGATCCCGTCACCCACAAATGCTACCAAGTCATGCTCGTCCTGCAACCTCTGCACCTCGGATACCTTGCCATCGGGAAGTACTTCTGCCAGCACGTAATCGATGCCGACCACCTTGGCGATTGCGTCCGCCGTGCGCTGGTTGTCGCCGGTGATCATTACGGTCTCTATCCCCATCTCACCCAGCTCTTTGATGGCCGCCACTGAATCGCCCTTGAGCGTGTCGGCGACCGCGATCGCGCCGGCCAGCTTCCCGTCCGCCGCCACCAGCATGGCGGTCTTGGCTTCTTCTTCCAGCTCACGCAGCCTGTCCTCGAGCTGGTCGGGCTCCAAGCCGCTTTCGCGCATGAGGCGGCGTGTGCCAACCTTTACGGACCGGCCATTGATCGTTGCCTGGATGCCCTTGCCGCGAATCGCGCTGAATTCCTTGGGTTCATCAGGAACTATCCCACCAGATTTTGCTCCATTGACGATCGCCTTTCCAAGCGGGTGCTCGCTGCCCCGTTCGGCGGAAGCCGCCAGGCCGAGCACGTCCTGCTCAGAGAAGCCATTGATGGCCACCACATCCGTCAGATCCGGCCGACCCTTCGTGATGGTCCCCGTCTTGTCGAAAATGACGATCCTGACGTCTTTTAGGGTCTGGATTGCCGCACCGGTGCGGATTAGAATCCCATTTTCGGCGCCCATGCCGCTGCCCACCATCAGCGCGGTCGGCGTCGCCAAGCCGAGCGCGCAAGGGCACGCGATCACCAGTACGGCCACCACGGACACAACTGCGAGGGTGACGACACCGAGGTTTGGATCGACCCAGAACAGGAAGGATCCCGCCTCGACCAGAGTGTACATCAGGCTCGGGATGAGCAACCAGGCCAGCAGAGTGGCAAGGGAGATGCCGATCACGACCGGCACAAAGACGCCTGTTACCCGGTCGGCGAACTCTTGAATGGGGACCTTCGAGCCCTGGCATTCCTCCACCAGCTTGATCACCTGGGAAAGGAAAGTGTCCTTCCCCACCTTCACGGCCTCGATCTTGAGCAGGCCTTCCTGGTTGACGGTGGCGCCAATGGCCTCATCGCCGGGGTGCTTGTTGACCGGCATGGACTCGCCAGTAGCCATGGATTCATCGACCGCGCTCTCGCCCTCCAGCACCGTACCGTCGGTAGGGATCTTCTCACCCGGCCGTACGACCATCACATCGCCGACGATGACTTCGTCGATCGGAATCTCGACCTCGGAGCCATCCCGGATAACTTGTGCGGTCTTCGCCCCTAGCTCAAGCAGCTTGCGAATCGCCTGCGAGGCTCTTCCCTTCGCAGTCTCTTCCACGTAGCGTCCAGTCAGGTGGAAAGCCATGATCATGGCCGCCACACCCGCGTAGTTCGCTACCGGAAAGAAGAACGAAGCAGGCCCGGTGAGCAGCGCCACGCCGGTTCCCAGGGCGATCAGAGTATCCATATTGGCATGGCCGTGGCGGACTGCCGTGAAACCTCCCACATAAGTCCGTCGACCCAACCAGAAGAGCACCGGTAGTGAAAGCAGGACCAGGGCAAGGTTATAAATAAAGGCATTGGGCCAAACGATCCCGAAGAACATTTCGGCGAACATCCACACGATGATTGGAATTGTGAAGGCCCATGCCACCCGCATGCGGAAGCGCGACTCGGACATCTTGCGTTCCGCCTCGTCCTCCTCGGATTGTTCTTTTTCTAGGGCGGTGTCGAGCACTTCATAGCCAGTCTTCGCCACCGCCTTCTTGAAATCCGCCGACGTAGCGACACCTGGCACAAATGACACACTGGCCTTCTCTGTCGCAAGATTGACGTTCACATCTACGACGCCGGGGACATCGCGCAGCGCTCCCTCGACATGCGCCACACAGGAGGCACACGTCATCCCGCCGATGGGCAGGAGGGTCTTCTCAACCGGAATCTCGTAGCCGGTTTCGCTAACCGCCTCGACCAGATCTGCGATATCGCCCTGTGCATCGTCATAAGACACACTGGCTCGCTCAGTGGCCAGATTGACATTGACCTCGCTGACGAATTCCACCTTTCCCAACGCCTTTTCGACGTGCGACACACAGGAGGCGCACGTCATTCCTTCAACCGGCAACGTGATTTGCTTATTTGACATTGAACCTACTCCTTGAGTAAATCTGAATTCATCGATTTTTTTCGGATTAACTGTTCTTCCAGGGACACTTCTAATAGTGAGCGAACATTATTTCTTAGCTGCTCCGAGAGAGCGCGATCAAGTCGGTGAGTTCAGCCACGAGCTCACCTCGAAGATCCGAATCCTCCCCCGAAAACGAGTCGGGTATGCAGCCTATGAGATGCTCCTGTATCACGAGCTGGCCAACTTTGTCTAGTGCGCCTCGAACGGCATTGATTTGGTGCACTACCGCAAGGCAATCCGCTCCGGATTCCACCATGCGCGTCACGCCCCGCGTGTGGCCCTCAACACACCGTAAGCGCCGTATTACATCCTCCTGGGCTTCCTTGATCATTGTCTCCTCGCTCGTTTCCTTGACTGCCAAAATAAGATCCTCTATCCACCCCACCGGGTGGGGGTACCTTCCCCCTTGATGCTAACCATTCTCGTTGCTGCGGGAAACGGACACTTGGCGTACGCGCCAATAGGCAATCTGCACGGTGTCCTGGGCAACCTCGAAATCTAGCTCTGACGCAATAGGGGCAGTCTGCAGGCCTTGGCGGAGTACTTGGGGTCAGCCGTAGGCTTGAGCCTGCTAATTCAAGATCCCGCTGCTGAGCCCCGCCGGACAGCCCAACGAGAGCTGGTACGCCCGCTCGGCCTTTCCGGCTGCAAGCCAGCGAGGCGGCCGCCGAGAACTCTGCTAGCGTTGGTCCTGCGGCATTATTCGATACCGTCTCGGGCAATCAGGGCCGCGCCAAGGGCGCCTACGATCTGTGGCTTCTCGGGCACGACCAACCGTTCGCCCAGGGCTTCTTCCAGCGCCCGCACCACGCCGACATTCATGGCTACACCCCCTGCGAAGGCCACCGGCCGCTCCACGCCCACCCGCCGCGCCATGGCTCCCACCCTGCGGGAGATGGAGCGACAGAGTCCAGCCACAATGTCCTCGCGCGCTACGCCTTCCGCCACCATGGTGATGACCTCCGACTCCGCGAAGACGGTGCAGGTGCTTGAGATGGCCACCTGATGCCGCGCCTGCAACGCGCAGGCGCCCAGGTCTGACAGCTCCAGCTGTAGTGCCCTGGCCGTCACCTCCAGAAAGCGCCCGGTGCCGGCCGCACACTTGTCGTTCATGGCAAAGTCCAGCGGCGTCCCGCCTGGGCCGACGGCCACGACCTTGGAATCCTGTCCGCCGATGTCAACCACCGTGCGCACTTCGGGAAGCAGGTGGTGGATCCCCCGCGCGTAGCAGGAGATCTCCGTCACCTGATGGTTGGCGAACTCCACGGCAATGCGACCGTAGCCCGTGGCCACCACGGGGCCAACGCCTTCGCGCGAGACCGTGCTCCGGGCCAGCGCCTCGTCCAGTGCCAGTTCGGCCGCTTGCCGGCTGTTGTATCCGGTGTCGACAATGGACCAGGCCAGGATGTCATCGCCGTCGAGGATGACCGCCTCGCCCGACGTCGAGCCAATGTCAATGCCCACAGCGTACATAGGATTCGCCTCCCTAGAACTGCCCTCGGAGTTGCTTACCTAATGCAACGTTTCCATAAATGCCTCTACCCGCGTGCGCAGCGGTCCCCATTGCAGGTTGGTCGGGTCCACGCAGTCCCCATCCAGATCGAGAAAGGGCACCCCCTCTCTCCGCAGGCGATGGCGAATGACCTGCAGGGCGCCGGTGGACTGCCGGCAGCCCCAGTGGCTGAAGTGGATGACGCCTTCGCAGTCGAAGCGGGCTATGTTCCTCAGAGTGAGGTCCAGCCTCCGTTCCACCGGCCCATTCAGGACCATGGCCAGCATTTTGCGGGCCAGCGAGCGAAATGGTTGCCCTTCGTCCAGCTCCTCCCACCAAAGGGTGCTGGTCTCTTCGAAAGCGATGACGACGCCCAGGTCGTCCTCCAGGTGGGGGAAGAGCGCGGCCGGGAAATAGGGCCCCAGGTGCATCCAGTAGATACGCGTTCTCTGGTTGGCCTGCTCCGGCTCGCCCTCCCGTATCCGCTCCCGTATATAGTCCCGCAGTGCCCGGTAGTAGGCCACCCCAGCCGGGTGGCCAAACATGGATGTCAGCATGCCCAACTGGTCCAGCATGGCCGAGCCGCGCAGCGGGGCCGGATGGGCCTCCCGCAGAGCCCCAGCCTGCAGCGCAAGGGAGCGGGCTTGATTGGAGAGCGAGATGGCCTGGCGCATCCGTTCCGGCTCGAATGTGACGCCCAGCGCCGCGGCCATGCTGTCCACCAGCTCCCGCAGCTGAGCCGTCACGTACGCTACGGCCTGCTCATCGTCGTTCTGGGGCACATCCAGTAAGGTAAAAGGGCGGCCGTCGTTCCGGGCGAAGTTGGCCAGCACCTGGCCCGCCACGTCGCAAAGATTGGATGTGGCGACATGCATCCCCGCCCGGGGGTACAGTCCGGCGGCGCGCAGGCCGGCCGCGCTGCGGTGGAAGGTGCACAGCTCCACCGGGTAGCTCAACCCGGCTGCCTGCTCTACTCCCAGGGAACTCAGACCAAGCTGGGCGCCGATGGCCGCGGCTATCTCCGGGTAGAAGGGCACCAGCCCCAGCCCCCAGATCAGCTCACAGGGCACGAAGACGTTAGACCAGATCACCGGGGTCGAGCGATCGGCATACAGCCGCTCGGCCAGGTCCAGAATGAAATCCAGTTCCACGCCTTTGTACGGCTTGGGCGCCTTCCGCCGCCGCAGCACCGACCGTGCCAGCTTCAGGCTCGCGCTGGAACGGATGAGCCGCTTCCCGGCGGCGATCTTCAGGTCGTAGAGCTTTGGCCGACCATCGGCGGCGGTCAGTTTCAGCATATTTCCCTTGAAGGCCTCGGCTCAACCCCGCGGCTGCTGGATCCGGTCACGAACTGCCGGTCAATTCCAGGAATGCTTCCACACGCGTGCGGTGTTGCCCGCTGATGGCTTCATCCTCTAATTCGAGAAGCAGCACTGGCACACCCAGCCCTCGCAGATGCGCCCTCAAGCTGGGAAACTCAGCCAGGTAGAGGTCGCAGAAATTGCTGTACGCGCAGATGACCCCCGACACGCTGCGCTCGGCCAGCAAGCCGGAGAAGTAAGCCAGCCTCCGGGGCAGGTCGCGCGGGCGAGGGGAAGGCGACCTATCCAGGTACGCCTGGGCCAGCGCCAGCAGCAGGTCGTCCACCGTCTCGCCCTCGGTCGGCACGGTCCACGCCAAATCCCGCTCATCCAAATCCGAGTCCTCCGCCACGACCTGCGCATTATGGGCTTCGACCAGGCGCACCAGGCCATCCGGGGCGGCCAGCTCCGCCGACAGGAGCAGCCGGCAGCGACCATTGAATGCGGCGCTCCCAGCAAAGGAAGCCGTCTCCTGCAGCGCTTGCCGCCCGGTCTCGGTGGCCTGCTTCGCGAGCGCTTGCCGCAACCGCTCGTTGGCGGACGTCGGACCCTGGGTGAGAGCCATCC
>JBGMQN010000087.1:0-2021 GCA_048054495.1 Anaerolineales bacterium | reverse complement strand
AGCGCTTGCCGCAACCGCTCGTTGGCGGACGTCGGACCCTGGGTGAGAGCCATCCGGCGCAAGCGGCGATAATCGATCGTTGCCACGCTGCCGGCCAGCCAGCGGCGCTTGAGGTCAGCCAGCAGGCCTCTCTGTTCGTTGTACAGGCCGACGGCCTGGCGCAAGGCATCGGCTCTAAGCCGCTGCCCGGTGTGGGTCTCCAGGTCGGCGGCGAGGCGGGCCAGGAGGCTGGCGTAGTAGCTTGCGGCCAGCGGGGAAGCCGCGCGCGGCACATCCACGAATCCCCAGGCGGGGACCGGCATGTATGCACGCCAGACATCGTACAACCGGCGGGTGGCGTCGTCCTCGTCGGCAAAGATCACCGCGTCCAGGACCGGCCCTCCATCTTCCACGAAGCTGGCCAGGATGAGCCGGGTCATCGCGCAGAAATTGCGCGGCAGGAAGTCCTCGGCGGCGGTGGGCTTCTCGGCCGTAGGGAACACGCGCACCGGCGTGCATCCCAGAGCGTAAAGCAGCTCCCGGGGCAAACCGCCGCCTAGCAGGCCGACGGTCCGCCCGGGAGCTCCGGCGATCTGTGTCATTAGGCGTCAGTCGCGCCTAGCGGCCGTATATCGAAGAACTGGAACACGCAGCCGACCGAGCGGCGGCGGGAAGCGCTTCACTCCCCAAGCTCAACATCGGCGATCATCCCCGGCTTGAGTGCCAGGTCGGGGTTGTCCAGGCTGATGACCACTGCATAAACCAGCCGCACTCGTTCCTCTTTGGTCTGAATGTTGGTCGGAGTAAACTCCGCCTCGTCGGCCACTCGCAAGACCGTTCCCGTGAAGACCCTATCTGGATAGGCATCCACCGTCACCCTTGCTTCATCGCCGGGCGTAATCAATCCGAAACGTTCTTCGGGAAGATAGATCGTCAGCTCCATCCGGTCCAGGAGGCCGACCGTCAGCAGGGGCGCGCCCGGCATCACCGTGCCACCGGGTTCGGCGCTGCGGGATAACACGATGCCCTCCCACGGAGCAGTGAGGATGAACTTGTCCAGCTGAATGTCCAGGGCATCCAACTGGGCCTGGGCGGCATCCACCTGGGCCTGGGCAGCCTCGAGTTGCTCCTGGCGAGCACCGTTCTCGAGCGCCGTCAGATTGGCTTCCGCCCCCTCACGCAGCGCCTCGGCGGCGTCGATCTGAGCCAGCAGCGTTTCAACGGGCAGAGTCTGTCCGCTGATTCCAAAGGCGTTCAGCTGGCGCTGCGATCGCTGCACTTCCTCCCATGCCGTCTTGAGCTGAATGCCGGAGAGGCCAGATGTCACAGCCTCATATGCTTCCTGGGCTGCCTTTTCCTGGTCTTGCGCGTCTCGGAGTATGGCCCTGGCGGATACCAGGGCTTCGGCTGGAGTGTCTGCCTCATTTACCAGGCCATCGCGCCGGGCCCGAGCCTGGTTTGCGGCGGCGCGCGCCACATCCCAGCTCAGGCGCACCCGTTCGATCTGGCGATAGAAGGGCAGGGACCCGTCCGTGAGGCCTTCGTAGGCTTGTTTGGCCGCTTCTAGAACAGTCTGTGCATCGGTGACGGCCACAGCGGCGGCGTTGATAGCGTAGTCCGGCATCTGGGCCTCCGCCGCCAGATTGTCATCTTGGTGGGCGATGGCTGCCGACAGATTGTCCTCGGCCTCGCTCAGCGCCGAACGAACCTCCTCGATTTGGTCTGAGGTCAATACGACGGTCATCTCCCGGTAAGCGTCTCTTGCCTGTTCGAGGCTTGAGAAGGTGGCATCGATCTCCTCTGGCCGCGAGCGGATCGTCAGCGCAGTGAGATTGGCCTGCACCATGCGTAGATTGGCCTCGGCCTGCGCCAGTTGAGCCTCCGCCGCCCTGATCTGTTCTTCGGAAGCTCCGCTTTGCAGCAAAGCCTGGTTGGTCTGAGCGGCCTGGAGCCCGGCCACGGCCTGGCCACGTTGAGCCAGGAGCAGCGCGTCATCGAGTTTGACCAGCAGCTGGTCAGCGGTCACGCGCTGGCCCTCCTCG
>JBGMQN010000117.1:0-7104 GCA_048054495.1 Anaerolineales bacterium | reverse complement strand
ATTTACTGCTCAAGAATGCACATGTCGTCACCATGGACGATTCGTTCCACCTGTTTCCCGATGGAGCCGTGGCCATCCATGATGGCGAAATCGTTTCCGTAGGACCGACGCAGGATCTACTGGCGGAATTCCAGCCAGAGCAAATCCTCGACTGCGACGGCAAGGCACTGATTCCGGGACTGATCAATGCCCATACACATGCGGCCATGACTCTGCTGCGTGGATTGGCCGACGACCGCCGATTGGACGTGTGGCTCCTTGGCTACATCATGCCCGTCGAGCGGGAATTCGTGACCCCCGAATTCTGTCGACTGGGAACCCTGATCGCATGCGCCGAGATGATCCGCAGCGGTATTACTTGCTTCGCGGACATGTATTACTTCGAGGACACGGTCGCAGAAGCCGTCGCAGAGGTTGGGATGCGGGGCGTCCTGGGCCAGACGGTATTGAAGTTTCCCTCACCCGATGCCGAAGCCTATGAGGATTCGTTGGCCGCGACCCGCGATTTCATCGAGCGTTGGCGCGGACACCCGCTGATCGTTCCATCTGTCGCACCACATGCACCTTATACCTGCACCGAGCAAATCCTGCGGGAATGCACCGATTTGGCGGTGGAATTTGACGTGCCGCTTCACATTCACATATCTGAAACCCTGCAGGAGGTCGAAGACTGGCGCGAAACCTACGACATGCCAGTGATCCCATGGGTCAAGAAGCTTGGGCTCTTCGAAGCCAAAGTGCTGGCGGCCCACTGTGTTCACATCGATGGGGGTGAGATCCACACCCTGCAGCATGCAGGTGCAGGAGTCTCACACAATCCGTCGAGCAACCTGAAGATCGCTTCTGGGTTTGCGCCCGTCACCGAGATGCTCGAGCACGGAGTTCACGTGGGCATCGGCACGGACGGGCCGGCCTCCAACAATGACCTGGACATGTTTGAGGAGCTTCGGCTGGCAAGCTTTGTGGCGAAGGCCACCACCCACGACCCCACAGCGGCTCCTGCACGTCAGATCATGGCTATGGCTACTCGCATTGGAGCGAAGGCGCTGTATTTGGATCATCTAACGGGCTCGCTCGAAGCGGGCAAGCGCGCCGATCTGGTGCTCGTCGACCTGAACACACTGCACTCCCGGCCGCACTTCGACCACGACCCCGACGCGATTTATTCGCGGCTTGTCTACGCCACGAAGTCGACCGACGTTACCGACGTCATGGTAGAGGGACGCTGGCTGCTGAGAGACCACCAGCTGCAAACGGTCGAACCCGAGCAGTCGCTCCAGACCGCGGCGGAATACGCTAAGCGGATAGACGCCTTTCTAATCGGGCGGGAGGACTCGGTGATTTCGAAACTGGTCGCCATTGGCGGCGCCGAGCAGGAAGAGAGCTACGAGGTACAGATAAAAATACGCCTGCCGCAGCCCGCGGCCCTTCTCGAGGTGCTCGAATCTGGCGATCTGGACATCATTCGATCGGTGCACTACCGCGAATACGACACCTACTACACTTTCGACGATCCCGAACAAGGACGGTTGCGGTACCGAGAGGACGAGTTTATCGACGAGGCCGGTGAGGTCTACAACGTTCGCTATCGTCTGACCTTGATTGGCCCCGCGGCCGAACGCGAATTCGCACAGTCGGTATTGCTCTCTCGGTCACGGTTCTTTGCCCCTGCCACGAATAGCGAACGCTTCTATCGCGAATACTTCAAACCAAACCATGAGTTAGCGATTCATAAAGATCGATTGCGATGGCTGGTTCGCTTCCGGGAGAAGGAATTCTTCATCAACATTGACCGGCTGCTTGAACCCCAGATTGAAGGTCATTTCCTCGAGATCAAGACCCGAACCTGGTCTCGCAGGGATGCGGAGGAAAAAGCCGGCCTCATCCTGGCACTGCTCGAATCGCTAGGCCTCGAGGGTGCGCAGGAAGTCAAGAAGGAATACCCGGATCTGGTAGTCGAAACCACATCGTAGGGCGCCCTACTCCTTCTTCCTCAATCTCTGTTGCCACTCATAAAGGAGGTTTAGCGCCTCCAGCGGCGTGAGTTCATCCACCGAGAGTGCCTCGAGATCGTCGAGCATGGAATTGTTGCTGGCAAAGAGCGGCAATTGCGCCGAGACAGATTCTCGATGGCCTCCCCCCTGCTCTTCCAGCTCAAGCAGGAGTTCGTGGGCGCGCTGAATAACGCCGCGCGGCAGGCCCGCCAACTCTGCTACATGAATTCCATACGATTTGTCGGCTCCACCGGGGATGATCTTGTGCAGGAAAACGACCTTTCCCCTCTCTTCGCTCACGGCAACGTTGTAGTTTCGCACTCCAGGGAGGCTCTCTGCCAGCCGCGTCAGCTCGTTGTAATGGGTGGCTACCAGTGCTCGCGATCGCAGGCGAGGGTGGCTGTGGATGAACTCAACCACCGCCCACGCAATCGATAAGCCGTCATAGGTGCTCGTTCCCCGGCCGATCTCATCCAGGATGAGCAGGCTGCGGTCCGTTGCGTTGTGCAGCAAGTTGGCGGTCTCAAGCATCTCGACCATGAAGGTCGACTGACCGGCGTGAATTTCGTCCTGGGCGCCTATCCGGGAGAATATGCGGTCCGCCAATCCAATCTTTGCCGAGCTTGCAGGCACAAAGCTGCCCATCTGAGCCATCAGCACTATCAACGCCACCTGACGAAGATAGGTGGACTTTCCCGACATGTTGGGGCCGGTGATGACCCGTATACGCTCGCCTTCCTCGAGCACTGTGTCGTTGGGCACGAAGCGCGGGGTGAATTGCTCAACCACCGGATGCCGACCGTCTCGGATCTCAAGCGCCTGGCCCTCCACAATTTCCGGCTGCACCCAGCCCCGCCTGGCAGCGGTCTCCGCCAGCCCGGCAAATGCATCGAGCTCACCAATGGTGCGCGCAGTTTCCAGCAGCCGTGAGGCGCTCTCGCCAACCCTGCTGCAGAGCGCGCCGAACAGGGCCCTCTCGAGGCGGCGAATCTCCTCCTCCGCTGAAAGCACCCGGGATTCATAGTCCTTCATTTCCGGCGTGATGTACCGCTCGGCATTGACCAAGGTCTGTTTTCGGAGGTAGGTGTCCGGCACGCGCTCGGAGTTGGCTTTGGTGACCTCGATGTAATAGCCAAAGATCTTGTTGTATCCGACCTTCAGGCTACCGATTCCGGTGCGCTCTCGCTCATGGGATTCAAGGTCCGCGATCCAATCGCGGGCTTCGCTTGAGGCCTCCAGCACGGCATCCAGTTCATCCGAGTATCCGGCCTCGAAGATCCCAATCTGGTTCAGCGTAGCGGGAGGGTCATCGACCAGAGCCGCTTTCAACTCATCCAGCACCGCGCGGCAGGGGTCGAGGCGGTCCCCAAGCTCCTCCAACTGCTTATTGGTAAGCCGATCCTTGAGCCCCGGGATCGTGATCAGCGCCTGGCGCAAGGCAAGCAAATCCCTCGGCGTGGCGACGCCTGCAACGGCACGGTTGGTGATCCGCTCGAGATCAGGCAATCGCTTGAGTTCGTTCCGCAGCTCGCTCCGCTGAAGTCCGTTCTCAAACAAGGCTTGAACCTGTGTCAATCGCGACTCGATGCGTGACCTATCGACCAGCGGGCGATCGACCCAACGGCGGAGCGTCCGACGACCCATCGGGGAGACGGTCGCATCAAGCACCCCCAGGAGCGAGCCATCGACCTCACGCCTGCGGATGGTCTGGGTCAATTCAAGATTGTGTCGCGTCGCCGCATCCAGCACCATGAAATCGGCGGTCGAGTAGGTTGAGAGACGGGTCAGCAAGGCAAGCGCCGCGGCCTGCGTTTCCTTCAAGTAATGAATGATTCCCCCTGCTGCTCGGACGGCGAGAGGCATGCCTTCCAGGCCGTATCCGGCGAGGTGGTTGACGCTGAGATGGGCCTTGAGGTCCTCTTCTGTGGAGTCGAGGGAAAAATGCCATTCGGAGAGCGGCGTGAGATGGCCGGTGAGCGAATCTCCAATGGATAGAGATTCGGGGTGGATGATCTCGGCGGGAGCGAGCCGGTGCAATTCCTGGCGCATCGCACTTGCCGGATCTTGCGCCTCAATTTGAGTGGCGGCAAATTCGCCGGTGCTCACATCCACATACGCAACTCCCACTTGCGTGCGATCCTGGACTACCGCAGCCAGGTAGTTATTCGCATCGCCGGGTAGCAGACCGGGCTCCAAAACGGTGCCGGGGGTAACGACCCGAATGACCTCCCGGGGGAAAAGACCGTCTACCGGGCCTTCACCGATCTGCTCACAGATCGCCACGTGATAGCCCTTGTCGATGAGCCGCATGAGATAGTTCTCGGCCGCGTGATAGGGGATGCCTGCCATGGGGATGCGATTGCCCTTCGCGATGTTGCGGGAGGTAAGCACGATATCCAGCTCTTGGGCTGTAATTTCTGCATCGTGGTCAAACGTCTCGTAGAAATCCCCAAGCCGAAAGAACAAGATCGCGTCGGGATACTGACGCTTGATTTCCAAATACTGCTTGCGGACCGGCGTGACCTTCATCAACCAGCATTCTAATCTCTCTGAAACGACCGTGATAAGATTTGCGGCGCGAACCTTCGACGCGTTCATCCTTTCACTCTCTGCAAGAATGCAATACATAAAACGACTTGAAGCTTGGCATTGGGGGCTTGTGTGCGCGCCTTTGTTTCTGGGACTCATAACGGCCTGTGCGGCCGACCCCGGCCAGGGGCGCGAGCTAACCTACGGTCTTACGCTCGCCCCAACCGGGATCGATCCCCACATCAACGCCTCTGTTGAGCTCGGGATTCCCCTGAGTTCGGTCTACGACACCCTGGTTTTCCAGGACCCGGACACCGGTGGGTACGTACCGGGACTGGCAACGGATTGGTCAATTTCGCCCGACGGGCTGACCTACTCGTTCGTGCTGCGCGAGGACGTTTTGTTTCACGACGGCACGCGGTTTGATGCGGCGGCGGTCAAGGCCAATATCGACTACGTGTTGGATCCGGATAACCGATCCCAGAAAGCGGCTGCGATGTTGGGACCGCTTAATAATGTAGAGGTACTTGGCAGCTACGAGGTGGCGTTTCATCTGGATCGGCCCTATGCGCCGATGCTGGACTCCCTCTCGCAGGTATACCTGGGCATGGCTTCGCCGAGCGCGTTGGAGACCTGGGGACCCTCAGAGTACCAATTCCATCAGGTCGGAACGGGCCCCTTCCGCTTCATCGAGTACCTTCCCAATGACCGGCTGGTCCTCGAGCGCAATCCTGACTACGCTTGGGCTCCGGAAATCTACCGCAGGGATGCACCTGCAATCGATCGGATCATCTTCCGCTTCTACGAAGATCCGGCCACGCGTGCCCTGGCGCTGGAAGGCGGCCAGGTGGACGTTATCGGGGAGCTGCCCCACCTGGAGGCGGATCGACTGTCCGAATCATCTGAGTTCAAAGTCGATCCGGTGTTAATCCCGGGTCAGCCCCTACAGTTGATTTTCAACACCGAACGCGCCCCGACCAACGACCCCAGAGTTCGGCAGGCGCTGGTGCTCGGAGTCGATCGATCCAGAATCGTGGATACTGTTTTCGGCCAGTATTCCCCGGTTGCGGGAGGCCCGCTGTCGGCGAGCAATTTTGGCTTCGCAGCTGAAGCCAGCTTCCCTTCGTACGATGCGGCAGCTGCGGCCGAGCTGCTGGAGCAGGTGGGTTGGACTCGTTCTGATGGTGGAAATCGTCGGATGGGGGATGCCAAACTTCAGCTAGATCTCGTCGTACCATCCTGGGGTTCAAACCCGGAGGTCGGCCAGCTGGTCGCAGCCGCGTGGGAGCAGCTTGGCGCGGAAGTTTCGCTGAAAGTAGCTCCTGGCTTCGGACCACTGATTGATGCGCGCACGCGGGGTGAATACAATGCCATCGGGATGAATTCGTTCGGCACCGATCCGGATTTGCTGCGCCCGTTCTACGACTCGGAGGGATTCTTCAATTGGGGCGGTTACCGAGACCCGGAACTTGATTCGCTGTTGGCGGCGGCGGCCGAGTCGTTCGCTTCCCCGGATCAGCGCGAGCGGCTCTACCAGGAAATTGCAGAAGAGGTGCTCGACCAGTGGTTGATCCTGCCGGTACGTGACTACGTGAATCTGGTTGGATCCAATCAAAGAGTGGAAGGACTCCGCTTTTCACCTCAAGGATGGTTCCCCTATCTGAACGACCTAGAACTGCGGCCTTAGTCACGCTGGCGCGCCTCCTGAGCGGAGGGTTGCTGACCGCGGTAGCGGCCGTCACGCTGACCTTCTTTGCGCTGCGTCTCGCGGCTGGAGATCCAGTGGCCAGCCTACTCTCGCAAGGTCTCACGACTCCAGAACAAGCGGATGCCATGCGGCGCAGCCTGGGATACGATCTGCCGCTTCTCCAGCAGTACGTCCACTTCCTCACGAATTTGACGCGCGGCGATCTTGGGGTTTCGCTCTATTCCGGACAGTCGGTATCCGCCATCATCGGCGCCCAAGTGGTGAGCACGATTCAACTTGCTGCGTTCAGCCTGGCCGTTGCATTGCCACTTGGAATCCTTTTGGGATCCGTAAGCAGCTGGAAGACCCGACCTGCAGCTCAGCGCACCGCGACCGCCCTCTCTGGCCTTGCTACCTCTCTCCCGGTGGCGACCACGGGCGTCCTCAGCCTGCTGATTGTGGGTCTCTTGGCTCGCGAACAGATTGGCGGGGTTCAGCTGTGGCTGCCGGCGCTTGTGCTGGGATTCGCGGCAGCCGGCCCCTTTGCGCGCGCGGTGCACTCCGGGCTTAATTCCAGCCTGAGCTCGCCTTTCATCCTGGCCGCCAGGGCGCGTGGCTTGCGCCGCGGTCGGAGGATGTATTGGCACGCGCTGCGACCCGCCTTGCCCGCCGCGATCACTCTGATCGCACTGGAGGCGGCCTTCCTGTTCGCGGGAGCGGTGGTGACCGAAACCGTATTCTCCCGCCCCGGCCTGGGAAGGACGCTTGTACGCTCGATCCTCCAGGCGGACTTTCCCGTCGCGCAGGGCATTGTGGCGTTGGCGGCTGTGACCTATGTCGGCAGCCAGGTCCTGGCCGATGCACTGGGCTGGGTCCTGGATCCTCGCCTGCGGG
>JBGMQN010000058.1:0-7248 GCA_048054495.1 Anaerolineales bacterium | reverse complement strand
CCCTGCCGGGAACTTTCTGATAGGGTTGCGAGTATAATGTCGGCGCCGTCTTGCTGGCTCCATCCCAGCATCGAGAAAGGGAGGTGTAAGGGAGCAACGAACCTCGGCTAGAAAGGTAAGCGCAAGGCCCCGGCGATATGCTGGGGTGACGAGGGAGAGGGTTCCCCGCCGCGCGGCGGGGCTAACCGGAACAATCCGACGGCTCTCCACCGCCGGACCGGGAAGATCGAAGGATCAGCGGATACCCTCCGGGCGTGCCACCGCCCGCGCCTTTCTTCATTCGGTACCTGGGAACAATGCCGGGGCGGCAACGCTGCGGACAAACCTCAGACAGTGGCATCAGCCTTGTAACCTGAATCAGGAGAGGATCGATGTGCGGAATCGTCGGCTATGTCGGCTCGCGCAATGCGACTCCCATTATCTATGACGGGCTCAAGCGCCTGGAATACCGCGGCTACGACTCGGCCGGGCTGGCGGTCGTACACGAGGGTCAAGTGGAGATCCGGCGCGATGCAGGAAAGATCGAGAGGCTAGGAGAACTCCTGGCCAAATCGCCCGTGGAGGGCACGATCGGCATCGGACACACTCGCTGGGCCACCCACGGCGAGCCCAGCGCACGCAACGCCCACCCCCACACTGGCGAATCCGGTGAAGTAGTTCTGGTCCACAACGGGATCGTAGAAAATTTCCTCCCGCTGCGAGAGGAACTCTCGGCAGAGGGAGTCGAATTCAGCTCAGAGACCGACACGGAAGTGATTGCGCAGCTGGTCGAGCGTTACCTGTCGGTGAATCCCGCAGGAGCATCCGGAGAGGCTGGAGGGATCGCGGAAGCCTTGCGGAAAGCGCTGGGGCATGTGCGAGGCGCCCACGGTATCGTGCTGATTTCCCCGCGCGAACCGGACAAGATCGTGGCCGCTCGACTGGGCAACGCGGGAGGGGTGGTGATCGGACTGGGTGAGGGAGAGATGTACGTGGCTTCGGACATTCCTGCCATTCTCGAGCATACGCGCAGGATGGCTTTCCTCGAATCGGGTCAGATGGCGGTTATCACTAAGGACGGCTTCAAAGCCTATACGCTCGAAGGAGAGCCGGTGGAGTTGGAGATCCAGACCGTCCCCTGGGATCCGGTTTCGGCTGCAAAGGGTGAGTACAAGCACTTCATGCTCAAGGAGATCTACGAACAGGTTCGATCGCTCACCGACACGATCGGCGGCAGGGCGGATTTTAAAGCGGGTCGCGTGAGTTTCGGGCATCTGGAGCTCAATGAGCAGTCGGCGCGCGACATCCGCAAGATCATCATCACCGCCTGCGGAACCGCGGCGCACGCAGGCATGGTGGGCAAGATCCTGATCGAGCGCCTCGCCAGGCTGCCAGTCGAGGTCGACATCGCTTCCGAATTTCGCTACCGTGAGCCGCTGGTGGATGAGGGAACGGTCGTCCTGGCCATCAGCCAGTCGGGAGAGACGGCGGACACCCTGGCGGCCATCGAGGAAGCTCGTCAGCTTGGCGCCGAGATCTGGAGCATCGTCAATGTGATCGGTTCCCAGGCGATGCGCGCTGCAGACGGGTACATCGGCATGCACGCCGGCCCGGAGATCGGGGTGGCCTCCACGAAGGCCTACACCGCGCCCCTGGTCGATCTGTACATGCTGGCCGTGCTCCTGGCGGAGCTCAGAGGAACCATCGACGACGGCGAACGCCGGCGACTGGTGTCGGATCTGAGGCGTGTCCCGGATCTGGTTGGGCAGTGCCTCGATCGGGCCGGTGAAGCGGAGCGGATCGCCCGTGTGCTGAAGGATATGGAGCACTGCCTGTACCTGGGGCGCGGGATCAACATGCCGACTGCTTACGAGGGCGCGCTAAAACTGAAGGAAATCTCCTATATTCATGCGGAAGGGTACCCTGCGGGGGAGATGAAGCACGGCCCCATCGCCCTGATCGATGAGGAGATGCCGGTGGTTGCCATATGCCCGCAAGATCCCTGGTATGAGAAGACCGTCAGCCAGGTGGAGCAGACCAAGGCGCGGGGTGGGGTGGTGATCGCAGTGGCGACCGATGGAGATGAGCTGATATCCGAGGTCGCCGATCACATACTCTGGGTGCCGGAAACCCCCTGGCTGCTCAATCCCGTCACCACCATGATTCCGCTGCAGCTCCTGGCGTACCATATCGGCGTGCTCCGAGGCGCGGACGTGGATCAGCCGCGCAACCTGGCGAAGAGCGTCACCGTCGAATAGCGCCGGCAGCTAACATCGAGCCATCTGTCGAGAAGGCCAAGATTAGTAGCTCGGCCTCCCTGGCTCCTCCAGGGTCCGCAGTTCGGCTCTCGTAGGCGGATCCCACAAGGTCGCGAGTTGGCGGCCCACAAGCGCCCGCGCGGGATCGAATTCGCGGACGAACCGCCCAAGACTGCCACCGGGGAAATCCAACGCTTTAGACTGCGCTAACCGCTAAGTCTCCGCAGCTCTGAACGGGCCTCAGCCACATGCCTGAGGCCCTATTGATACCCATGAGGCCGCAAGCTATGCTAGCTCCCGTCATTTATTCGGATGGAGCTAGCATATCTCCCGCAAACATTAAGACGTTCTAACGCGCACCTAGTAGAATTCGCCTTCATGCCGCGGCCGGGTCTGCACGCCTCCCGCCCGCGACGGTTCTTAAGCTGACACTGCGTATGCGATGAGTCAGGCACGGGTTTGTGAAATGAGTAGGTACGCTGCGCGGGTCGACGCTTGAGATCCTTGGACAGTTGTCCAGTGATGAAATCAACCGATCGGCTGGTGACGGCCGATTTATTTAATCGCATAGTAACTTCAGACGCCGCGCGTAGCAGTACGTGCTGCGACTTTTATTGCACTGGAGCGTATGTATGGATAGCCAGTCCAGGCCAAAGTTGGATACTGCCATGACAGATAACCACGCCTTAGTGAATCTCCGCGATGTGGCCAAGGACTACCAGGGCCCGCAAGGACCGATTCATGCCCTCAAGAGCGTCAATATGCGCGTCACCACCGGCGAGTTCGTCGGCATTCGCGGTCCGTCGGGCAGCGGAAAGTCGACGTTACTCAACATGATTACTGGCGTCGACCGACCGACCAATGGCCAGGTGCTCGTCAATGGGCAGGACCTCACCGAACTTAATGAGGACCGTCTGGCCCGCTGGCGCGGCGACACCGTTGGGGTCGTATTCCAGTTTTTCCAGCTGTTGCCCACGCTCACCGTTCAGGAGAACGTGATGCTCCCCATGGACTTCGCGCGCAAATGGCGGCCGAAAGAACGAATGGAGCGGGCTGAGATGCTCTTGGAGCAGGTGGGCCTGGCCGACCAGGCTCACAAGATGCCCAACGCGCTCTCGGGAGGACAGCAGCAGCGGGCGGCCATTGCCCGCGCGCTGGCCAATGATCCGCCGCTGCTGGTCGGGGATGAGCCCACCGGCAACTTGGACAGCAAGACCGCCCATGGCGTCTTTGACGCGTTCGAGGAGCTTGTGGCGCAGGGAAAGACCTTCTTGATGGTCACGCACTCGAACTCGCTTGCCGAGCGATTCCCGCGCGTGATCGAAGTATTTGACGGTGAGCTGTTCGAGAACGGAGCTCGTCCCGGAAAATGAGAATCGCTTACCGCAAGGTCATCCGAGATCTGTGGAGCAACAAGGCCCGGACGGTTCTTGTTGTTTTGAGCATTGCAGTGGGCGTGATGGCGGTTGGCATGATCTTCTCCAGCAACACGCTCATGGTACGGCGATTGACGGAGGCCCAAATCGCGAGCTCCCCGAGCAACGTCTGGCTCTTCCTGCGCGGGCTCATCGACGACGACGGCATCGCCAGCATCGAACGCCTTCCAGAAGTTCAGGCGGCCCAGGGAAGGGCTGAGCGAGGCGTGAATTGGAAAGCTTCCACAGGGGATGAGTGGGCGGATGCCAATATTGTTGCCATCGAGGACTACCAGAGCCAGGAATACGATCTGCTGCAGCTGCGCGAGGGAGCTTGGCCTGGATCCAATTCGGTGCTCGTGGAGTGGAACCACGTAGAGCCCTACGGGGTCCCTGAGATCGGATCCCCGATCTACTTCGAGGTCAATGGACACGCCAGGGCATTCACCGTGGCGGGCATCCTGCGGGATCCCAGCGTGGCGGCCCCACCGTTCACGGACAAACCATCCTTTTACGTTACCCGCGATGTCATGTCGCGGCTGGTGGGCTCGCGAAACTTCGATCAGCTTCGCTTCTCGATTTCTAATTTCACCGAAGAGGAAGCCGAGCGCGTTTCTGAAATCGTAGAAGACAAGTTGGAGCTGCAGGGCATCGGAGTGGGCTTCAGCTTGGTCCAGGACCCGACGCGCCATTGGGCGCAGGACATCCTGGATGGGATCGGATTGATCCTGACCGTGATGGCGGTGGCAGCTCTCTTCTTGAGCGCCATTCTGGTGATCAATACCATCAACGCCGTGATTGCGCAGCAGATCCCACAGATCGGGATCATGAAGACCGTTGGGGGCGTCCGTCGGCAAATCTCACAGCTTTACCTGGCAGGAGTCGCGATCTACGGGATCATGGCTCTGGCCCTGGCTGTGCCGCTTGGAGCCTATGCCGGCTACGCGCTGTCGCGCTACATGCTGGGCATCGTCAACGTGCCGGTGTCGGATTTCGAGCTGGCCTCGACCTCGATCTGGATTCAGATCGCGGCCGGTCTGTTGGTCCCATTGATTGCCGCGCTCTGGCCCATCTTGCGCGGCGTGGCGATTTCCGTGAGCGACGCGATCCGCCGATACGGCGTTGGATCTGGGCGCTACGGGGCGGGCCGCGTGGATCGGGCACTTGCGAGCGTACACGGATTGCCAACTATGGTCACACTTTCGCTGCGCAATACCTTTAGACGGATGGGCCGCGTGATCCTGACGCTGGCGGTGCTGATCATGGCCGGAGCGGTATTCATGATGGTCATCACGACGCATTACTCGTTTACACGCGCGATCGCCGAGATCTGGGGTGGTCTGGGCTTCGATACCTTCGTTGTGTTTGAAGGGCTACAGCGCATTGACGAGGTCGAACCCATGATCGAAGCACATCCCAATGTGGAGCGGGTGGAGATGTGGGTATTCGAGAGGGCCGAGGCGCGTGTTCCAGGGGATTCTGCACCCGGATCCGATTACCGCATCGTGCTTCAAGGGGTGCCGCGTGATACAGAGATGTATACACCCACGTTGACCGCGGGACGCAATCTCGATCCCGAGGACGGTCGTGCCTTGTTGCTCAACCAGAAGCTGGCAAGGGATATGGGCCTGTCGCTTGGCGACGAGATCGAAATCGACCTCGGTGACGCTGGCACTTCCAATTGGACTATTGTGGGCCTCATCTTCGATCTCATCAACGACCAGTCCACGGCCTATATGCATGTCGATACGCTCAATGAGGAGTTGCATAGGGTGGGGCGGGCTCCGGTTGCACGTATCGTTTCGAAGGACAGCACGCGGGCCGCACAGGATGCACTGATTAGCGACCTGGAGCAGATGTTTGAGGCGCAGGGCATCCGCCTGGCGTTCGTGCGTGCCTCCATCGAAGATCAGGAGCAGGCAGAAGCCCAGTTCAGTATCCTGACCACGATATTGATGACGATGACCATCGTCATGGCGCTCGTCGGCAGCATCGGGCTCTCGGGGACACTGTCGATCAACGTGATCGAACGCAGGCGGGAGATCGGTGTAATGCGCGCGGTGGGAGGCTCTTCTCGCGACGTCGCACTGATCATGATCATGGAAGGATTGCTGCTCGGAATCACGAGCTGGGTGATCGCCGTGCCCATCAGTATCCTGGCCGGCAGACCCTTTGTCGAAAACATCGGCGAAATCATTCAATTCCCCGGTCCCTATCAGCTTTCAATGAGTGGACTGTGGATCTGGCTGCTGATCGTGGTAGTGCTTTCGCTCGTGGCAAGCTGGCTGCCGGCTCGGCGCGCTATGCAGATCAGCGTCAATGAGAGCCTGGCGTACGAGTAGAGTTTGAATATGGATTCGGGCGGGCTCCAATGTGGGCTCGAGGCATAGGGAGTACTCAGTCATGAAAGGTATTGGAAAAATAAAGTGGATCGGGATCGGTCTTCTGGCTTTTGTGTTGGTGGCTTGCAGCACTAACGGCAATGCAACCGAAGAAGGCGACATTCCCATCGTCATCGACGACTTTTCGGTCATTGCGGATGGCCGACTCAATCCGATCGAATCGGTTCAGCTTAGCTTCAACACCGGGGGCGAGATCCTCGCGGTGCTGGTGGAGGAGGGGGAATCGGTCGTAGAGGGCCAGCCGCTCGTACGCCTGGCGAACCGAGAGCAGTTCGAGGCCGCCGTTGCCGCAGCCGGATTAGAGCTGGTCAGCGCCCAGCAGGCATTGGATACGCTCTACCAGAACGCAGATACGATGGCGGCACAGGCCCAGCAGGATGTAGCGAACGCACGCGAGGAATTGCGGAAGGCAGACTACACCTGGTCCGTACAGCAGGAAGGCAACCGAGCTAGCGAGTCGAGCATCAACGGTGCCGAGGCTAACCTCATCCTGGCGCGGAAGAATCTAGACGACGCGCGCGAGGAGTACGGTCAAGTCTCGGGGCGCGGGAGCGACGACGCGGCCAAGGCTCTGGGGCAGAAGAAACTATCCAATGCTCAGCGGGACTACGATGCCGCACTTCGCAACCTGAACTGGCTCACGGGCAGGCCCACCGAGATCCAGCAAGCTATGCTCGATGCGGACGTGGCGATCGCTCAGGCGAGGCTGGCTGCGGCCGAGAACGAATGGGAGAAACGCCAGGATGGGCCGGATCCAGATGATGTCACTCTGGCTGCGGCCCGGATTGCGAACGCGGAAGCTCAGCTGGCCGCCGCGAAGGCTGCACTGGCGAACATCGAACTGACGGCGCCATTTGCAGGCACCGTAGCCGGCGTGATGACCAAGGTGGGGGAGATGGCCGCGCCCGGTCAGCCGGCGGTGGTGCTGGCCGACTTCTCCAGCTGGGTGATTGAGACCGACAACCTGACCGAGATCGAGTTGCCTGAGATCGGCGTGGGGCAGCAAGTCCTGATCAACTTCGATGCGCTATCGGACGTGGAGCTGCGCGGAACGGTAACAGCGATCCGACCGCTCTTCGAGATGCGCCAGGGGGATGTGACCTACGTGGTGAAGATCGCCCTCGATGAGGACGATACGCGGCTGCAGTGGGGGATGACCGCGGTGGTGACCTTTGGTGAACCAGCTAGGGCGGC
>JBGMQN010000096.1:18764-47836 GCA_048054495.1 Anaerolineales bacterium | reverse complement strand
AATGACTGTTGTAGAGGAAGTAAAGGACCGGATCGACATCGCCGCACTGATCGGCGAATCGGTGCAGCTGAAGAAATCCGGCAAGAACTTTACCGGCTTCTGCCCCTTTCATGCCAACACACGGACGCCGGCATTCGTCGTGTTTCCCGACACGGGGACTTGGCGCTGCTTCGGAGCATGCAACGAGGGTGGAGACGTCTACAAGTATGTGATGAAGGTGGAAGGCTGGGACTTCCCACAAGCCCTCCAGCATCTAGCGGAGCGAGCAGGGGTTGAACTCCGACCTCGAACCCCCGCGCAGGAAGCGCAGGAGGAGACGCAGAAGGGCTTGCGTGCGCTGCTTGAATCGGCGGTTACGTTCTATCGGAACAACCTCCTGCACAGCGAGCCGGTCTTGGAGTACCTGCATGATCGAGGTTTCTCGACCGAGACTCTGGAGAGCTTCGGGATTGGTTATGCCATGGATTCCTGGGACACGCTCCAGTCTTTTTTGCTGGATAAGGGGCATGAGCAGGCTGAGCTGCTCGAGGCGGGGTTGATCGTGGAGCGGAAAAGCGGAGGATATTACGACCGCTTCCGTAACCGGATCATGATCCCGATTCGTGACACGCGCGGCCATATGTCAGGATTTGGTGCCCGCGTGTTCGATCCGAAAGATCAACCGAAGTTCATCAACTCACCGCAGACCGTGTTGTTTGACAAAGGGCGACTTCTGTATGGGCTGGACCTGGCACGCAAGGCCATCCGGACTGCAGACCAGGCAGTGGTGGTGGAGGGGTATTTAGATGTGATCGCCTTGCATCAAGCCGGCCACAAAAATGCGGTTTCGCCTATGGGAACCGCGCTGACTGCGGATCAACTACGTACCCTCAAGCGTTACAGCCGCAACATCGTCCTGGCGCTTGACGCAGATGCGGCCGGAAATCAGGCTACGCTGCGGGGGCTTAGCGTCGCTCGGGAAGCTCTCGACCGCGATCCCGATCCGGTCTTTGACGCGCGCGGGCTTGTGCGCTACGAGGGTCGCCTGAATGCGGAAATCCGGATTGTGGGATTGCCGGATGGGAAGGACCCGGATGAGGTCGTGTTGGAGGATCCCGATGCGTGGAGTGACTTGCTTCAGAAGGCGACCCCCGTTGTTGAGTACGTGATGGACGTGCTGATTGATAAGCGCCATACGCAGGATGCTAAAGACAAGGCTGCAATCGCTCGGCAGATCCTACCGCTTATCGAGGATGTGCCGGATCCTGTTGAGCGGGAAGCCTACCGTCAGGGACTCGCACGCCGCCTGAAAGTGGATGAACGCGCGATGATGGGATGGCGTCCGGAACGCACAGTCCGAACCGGGGAAGCGGCTCAGGATGTTCCACCTCCGGATCAGGCGGCCACCGAGGGTTTCTGCCTGGGGCTGCTACTGCGAGATCCAGAGCTGACCTTTTGGATTGACGGTCAACTACATGCGTTGGAGCTGGAGGGCTTGTCGGACCAGGACTTCATGAGCGCCGACTCTCAGGCGATTTTCAAGGCCGTGCAAACCTCTCTCGGCCAGGTCGACGAGGACCCGACCGAACGCTGGAAGACGTTGCTGGAGGGAACGACGCTCGCCCAGGCGGTCGCTTTCGCCAGCAAGGCAGAGGAAGTAGACTTCGCTCGGCCAAAGGTAGCCAATGCAATTTCTGCAGATTTTTTCCGCCTGCGCATGCGCCGCGTAGAGGGATTGTTGGAGCAACTAAGCTTCCAGCAACAGGCCGTGCAGGAGCTCGAATCGGATGCGCAGCAGATGGTCAATTTGGCGCAGCAAGCCCAGAATCTAGTAACGCAGAAGCGTCGGCTCGACGTGGCCCTGGCAGGGCGGAAATAAGACGGTATGGCAAAGGCAAAAAACGCAAAACCCAACACGCAATCCAACGATCTTGCTCCAGAACCCGTAGACGTGGTTGAGGGCAAGACGGTGGATGTCGAGCCCGATTTCAACGGGGACAGCAAGGACGAAGCTACGCAGGTTCTCGCCGACTTGCCAGAGACGGGGCCGCTATCGCTGCCGGCCGACTCCGGAGACGATCCTGTCCGACTCTACCTCAAGGAGATTGGGCGAGTCAGGCTGCTCACGTCGGATCAGGAGCTCTGGCTGGCGGTCCGAATGGCTGCCCTACAAAGAATGGATGGTTTGCGGCTGGGGCGCGGGAAGAAGTCGGGCGAAGGTTCATTGCTTGAGGCGCACCTTGACCAGTTCGATGACCTTCGAACATCTTGGAAACGCTTGCTCGAAGATGCAAAGCGCATTAAAGAACCCGAGCCGGAACTATCTTCTTTGCTCGAAGAATCGATTCATTTGAGGAGTAGTTGGCGAGCAGAGCCTCGTTCATACATCCGCAGCTGGTTGGATAATGGCCTCTGGGGAACCGATCCAGCCTGGGAAGGGGTGGCAAGAACGGCGCTCGAAGCCATGCAGGGGCTCTACGTTATGCCTAGGGAGCTTCAAGCTAAGCTCCATGGGCGGATGGGCAAGGTCAAAGGGCTCCCGACCAAACGAACCTACGCAGGCTGGTTACCAGAGCAGGAAGAACTGGAAGCTGAACATGCTGATTTGGCGGCGCTTTCAGATGAAGCGCAAAAAGCGCTCATCCGGGCCAATCTCAGGCTGGTGGTCAGCGTAGCCAAGCGCTACATGGGGAGAGGGATCGCCTTCCTGGATCTTATCCAGGAGGGAAACATCGGACTCCTGCGCGCGGTGGAAAAGTTCGATCCCGCGAAGGGCTATAAATTTAGCACTTATGCCACCTGGTGGATTCGACAGGCGATCAGCCGCGCCATCGCTGACCAGGCGCGCACTATCCGCATTCCGGTGCATATGGTCGAGACCATCAATCGGCTAATGAGGGTGCAACGGAGGATGGTTCAGGAGTTGGGAAGGGAACCCAATTCAGAAGAACTCGCGCTGGAACTCGACATACTAGAGCCTGAAGATGCTGCTGCGATAAGGCAGGCATACTCGGCTGAGCAGCCGCTCGATCCAATGCTGGAGCAAAAGCTGAGGCGCGGTGCAGATAAAGTTCGAAAGATCATCCGCATCGCGCAGGAGCCGATGTCCCTCGAGACGCCGGTTGGATCGGAGGATTCAAGCCAACTGGCAGATTTTATTGAGGACGAAACAATGCCTCAGCCTGTTGATGAAGCCACCAAGCAGCTTCTAAAAGAGCAAGTGCGAAATGCACTCTCCGTTCTGACCGAACGCGAGCGGCAGGTTTTGGAAATGCGCTTCGGGCTCAGAGATGGAAAAGACTATACTCTCGAAGAGGTCGGAAGATACTTCCAGGTTACACGCGAGCGCATTCGGCAGATTGAAGCCAAAGCCCTGCGCAAGCTTCGTCACCCAACCCGCAGTCGCCATCTCCGCGATTATCTTTCCTAGTCTAAGACTCTTCTAGCCATAGTGTTCATCCTTCTGGCGCAGCTGGACCTCCCCCAGGGAGGCTAGCCTCCCCCGAGGCCTCGGGGTTTGCCTTAGAATCACCGTACACTAACCAATTCAAACCGGAGGACTTAGGCATGCCAGTTAAAGCCCTGGAGCCGGCGCAACTGTGTCAGCGGTGCGATCCAGCCCAATTCGATTTCAAAACAACTGAGGACCTCGAGCACCTCACGGACTTCATTGGCCAGCCGCGAGCCATCGAGGCCTTGGAGTTTGGAGTGGGGATTCGCCAAAAGGGCTACAACATATTCGCCTTCGGACCCGAAGGAATCGGCAAGGAAAACCTCGTTCGAAAGACATTCGAAGCCGCGGCTGCGGGTGAGCGCGTGCCGTCCGATTGGTGCTATGTGCAAAACTTCGAGCAGCCTCACAAGCCGAGGGCACTTGAGTTGCCTGCCGGGAAGGGCAGTGAGTTCAAGCGCGATATGGGGCAGTTTGTGGATGACCTGCAGAACGTGCTCCCGATCACCTTCGAAAGCGAAGAATATCGAAACCGAATGCAGGAGGTGCAGGAAGCGCTCAATGAGCGACAGGAAGCTGCCCTGGGAGAACTACGGGCGCAGGCGGAGCAGAAGGGATTGGCCGTGCTCCGTACTCCTGCCGGGCTGGCTATTGCCCCGGTCCGCGAAGGTGAGGTCATATCGCCGGAGGAATTCCAAGGCATGCCACCCGAGCAGCGTAAAAAGCTCGAGAAGGACATCACCGATCTGCAAGAAGAACTCGAAAAGATGCTAATGAACGTCCCGGGCTGGCAGCGCGAACTAAGGGAGCAAATCACGGACCTGAACCGGGAGATGGCAGATATCGCGGTTGGGGGATTGATCCGGCAACTTGTGGAGAAGTACGCGGAAGTTGAACGGGTAGTAGAACATCTGGAGGCGGTCCAGCTGGATGTCGTTAGACACGTGCGGGAGATCACCGATGAGGGCGCTCCATCTCAGATTTCGGACCGACCCTCCTCCAGCGGACCGCTTGCGGCTCTGGCAGCAGGAGGCGCTCGCTCTACGCTGCGGCGCTATTGGGTCAACTTGCTTGTCGATCACGGATCTTCGGAAGGCGCACCCGTGGTCTACGAAGACAATCCCACTTTCCAGAACTTATTGGGGCGTATCGAGCATACGACCCAAATGGGTGCGCTGATTACAGACTTCAATTTGATCAAGCCGGGTGCACTGCATCGGGCAAACGGCGGATACTTGATCCTGGATGCCCGCAAGCTCTTCCAGGAGCCATTTGCGTGGGAGGGGCTGAAACGCGCCCTGCGATCGGAGCAGCTCAGGATGGAGACGCCCGGACAAGTCCAGAGCTTTGTCAGCACCGTCACTCTGGATCCCGAACCAATTCCATTGAAAGCGAAAGTTGCGCTCCTGGGGGAGCCGCTGCTCTACTACCTGCTCATGGAGAACGACCCGGAATCTCGCGAGCTGTTCCGGGTGGCCTCGGATTTCGATGATCAGATGGATCGCGACTCAGAATCGCAAATGCTCTATGCACGATTGATCGGCAGCCTCGCCACCGTGCATGATCTTCGGCCGCTTGACCCGGGAGGGGTGGCGCGGGTCATTGAACACAGTTCACGCATCGTCTCGGACGGAAGGAAGCTGTCGATCCAGATGAACCACATCACCGACCTGATGCGCGAGGCCAATTACTGGGCAGGGGAATCGGGTCGTGAGATCGTGACCACGGAAGAGGTCTCGAAGGCCATCGATGCTCAGATCTATCGTTCAGATCGGATCCGTGAACGTTTTCAGGAACAGATCCACCGAAAGACGGTGTTGATTGACACCGCGGGCACACAGGTGGGCCAAGTGAATGGCCTTTCGGTATATCAGTTCGGCGATTTTGCCTTCGGCCGACCTAGCCGCATTACCGCCCGAGTTCGAATGGGCAAGGGTGAGGTCCTGGACATCGAGCGGGAAGTTGAGCTCGGAGGCCCGATCCACTCCAAGGGTGTGCTCATCTTGAGCTCATTTCTAGGAGCACGTTACTCGGTGGACCGCCAGCTCTCGCTGAGCGCAAGTCTGGTGTTTGAGCAGTCGTATGGCGGCATCGAGGGGGACAGCGCTTCCTCCGCCGAGCTTTACTCCTTGCTTTCTTCGCTTGCCGATTTGCCGGTTAAGCAATCGCTGGCAGTAACCGGATCCGTCGACCAGTACGGGAGGGTGCAGGCCATCGGTGGCGTGAACGAAAAGATCGAAGGCTTCTTTGATATCTGCCAGACACGCGGTCTGGATGGCAAGCACGGAGTATTAATCCCAGACTCCAATGTGCAGCACCTGATGCTGCGCGAGGATGTCGTGCAGGCCGTGGCAGAAGGCAAGTTTCATGTGTACCCGATTGAAACCATCGACCAAGGCATCGAGCTGCTGACCGACATGCCCGCGGGCGAACCGGATGAAGAGGGAAGCTACCCAGAGAACACCGTCAACGGCAAAGTCCGGGCACGGCTGGCTGGATTTGCCGATGAAGCAGAGAGCGGCAAAGCACAACAGGATGAAGACAGCGAAGGTGACCAGGCGGAGGACAAAAGCGGCGAAGAAAAGAATGAAGGTGGTAGCGAGTCGTGAGCGACCCCCAAGAAATTCGGCGCATTCTCGTTGCTATTGACGCCTCTCCTCAGAGCCTGGCAGCACTGGAAGCGGCGGCTGAGCTCGCCGCCAGCCTGGGGGCCGAGTTGGACGGTCTATATGTGGAGGACATTAATCTAATTCGGCTGGCGGCCCTACCGGCAGTGCTGGAAGTCGGTGGGACTTCCGCGCGGTCCCGTCGATTAGACGAGCGTCGCATGGCGAGTCAATTGCGCGGCCAGGCTGCCCGTGCCGCGCAGGCGATGGCGCTGGCAGCCGGCCGCACTCAAGTTCGATGGTCATTCACCGTCGCGCGTGGTTCGATCGAGACCGTGCTGCTTCAAGCCGCAGCCGAGGCGGACCTGTTTATCCTGGGACGGGCGGGTTGGTCGGGAAAGCGCAGGCTGGGCTCGACGGCCCGTGCGGTGGTCGCTGCCGGGCCCAAACGCACATTGGTTATCGAGCGAGGAGCGCGGCTGCTGCCCACGCTGATGATCGTCTACGATGGATCCGATCGATCTCAACGGGCGCTGGATACTGCGATAAGCATCGGCGGGTATCTGGCGGTTGGCATCGTGGCTGGAGACGAAGCGGAAGCCAAAGAGCTGCAAAGTGAAGTTGCGGCGAAATTGAACTTGATGGGACTGGAGGCGCGCTACCGTTGGCTGGTGCGGGCTGACGCGAAGGAATTGGCGGACATGGTGCGTACCCAGGAAGAGTGTATTGTCATCCTGCCGGGGGAGAGCCCCCTGCTTGAGGGGAAGAGCCTACCGGAAGCACTCGATGAGTTCGAGTGTCCGGTGCTGCTTGTGCAGTGAGAATGAGGCTGCTTGACACTTTCTCGGTTTGGGTCGGGATAGCATTGTCTCGGATCTAGAGCACCGCCTTAGCCAACGCTTCGAGTCCTTCCTGGTCGTCCAGGTCGAGCCACTGCAGCATGACACGCTGCGCACCGGCTTCTTCGTACTCCCCAATTCGATCCGCGATCTGCTGTCCCGTGCCCACGATCATCCCAAACTCCTCAATGCTCTCGTCGGAGTAGCTGCGCTCCTCGATCTTACGCTTTACCTCCCGCTCATCCCTGCCGAAGATGGTCGTGTTGGCGACTGAGCGTCGTACATCTTGCGGTTTGCGTCCCTCGGCCTCCAGAAGCTCATTCAAGTAAGAATTTGATTTCGCGAAGGTCTTCGCGGATTTAAACCCGCCGTTCCACTCATCCGCATAGCGTGCCGTGAGCGGCAGCGTTCGCTTGCGTCCGTGGCCACCGATCAAGATCGGGGGACCTCCCTTACGCTGCGGTTTGGGCAGGAGTTCAGCTTCGTTCAGCTGGTAATACTTGCCCGAGAAACTCGTCGGCCGCTCGCCCTTGAGCAGCCGATATACCACCTCTACGCCCTCCTCAAACCGATCAAACCGCGGCCCGATCTCCAGGAGATCAAATCCAAACTTCTCGTGCTCATGTTCCTGCCAGCCCGCTCCCAATCCGAGTATGAAGCGGCCCCCGGAGAGGTCATCGACGTCCTTGCCCATCCGAGCTGCAAATACCGGATTCCTGAAAGATATCGGTGACACCAACTGGCCGAACTCGATGCGGCTGGTATTGTCTGCCAACCACGCCAACGATATCCACATTTCCAGCGAGTCCTTGTCTGGGGGACGCATGTTTGTGAAGTGATCCGACCGATAAAGACCCGCAAAGCCCAGGGTTTCGACCGACCGCGATATGCGCTTCCAATTATCCCAATTCAGGCCGTTTTGGCCCTCGAGAAAGATGGCGATGTCGATCACTAGGGTTCCTCCCAGGAGCGTTAGAACTTATGGATTTGGAGGATTCTACGTTCTTTCTCGGTTTCCAGGTGGGCCACCACCTCCACATAGGGCGCTAATGTGGAGTTGGCGAGCTTGCGTTTGAGCAGCTCATCCACCTGGAAGATTCCAGCGGAGTTATTGAGCAGGATTTCCACCCGAACCGGCAATTCCTCACCCTTTTCGATTTTCACTTCTTCGATGGCCTGCGCCGATACGGAATGGATATTGACCTTGCCTGATTCAAAAGGGATGCGAGATCGCCCCTGCGTCATATCCAGCGCATCCGCGACTTTCAGCACACCGGCTTCCAGACTCAGGGGCTGAACGTCCCATCGATGAGCGATGATGGCATGCAGCACCTCGGAAACGATCGTGGTTAGGTTGGGTTCTTCGTAGAGATCAGCCAAAAGCTGGCGCGCCTTTGGATAGCCCAGCAACAGGCTGATGTTTTCATGATTGTCTCGATGAACGGCCATCCCCACATCGTGAAGGCATGCGGCGAGCACCACCAGAACCTCTGCATCTTCCACCGTCAGGCCATGTTCGGAAACTGCGCTCGGCTGGACACCCGCCGCTACGAGCAAACGTAGTATCTTTACGCAGCCATTGGCGACGATCTGGATGTGAACCGGACCATGATCGCTCATCCCAAGGCGCCGGACGGCGTTGATATTGGCCGCCTCCCAGAGCTGCTGCAGTTCTTCGTCTCCGTTGATTTCCACCAGGAGCGCGACGAGTTTCTTGTTTCCCTTAGTGCTGACTTTCAATCAGTAGGCTCCGGTACCCGGACGAGGTATTGTAAGGCTCTTTTCGGCGCACAACTGCCGAGGAAACTCCGAATGGGATCGATCTACTGGCCTCTGCGTGTAGCTCTAGATTCGCCTCGAATCATGTGAAGAATCCCCATTGTGTTAGAATGAACAAGTTCTGTTAAATTCAACCTGGATCCCCCTTTAGAGTCCACAAGAGATGCCAAGCGACTACCTGCCCATCGCCGTACTTATCTTCTTCTCGGTAGGCGCTGCTGTCACGATGGTCGCAGCCGGGCACCTATTTGGACCCCGCAAGAAAAATCGGAGCAAGGGTCAACCGTACGAATCAGGCATGGTTCCCTATGGGCCGGGCCAGCGACGCGTTCCGGTTCACTTCTATCGCATCGCGGTGCTTTTTATCCTTTTTGACATCGAGATCGTGTTCATACTTCCTTGGGCGGTTGTGCTGCGTGATCTCGGCATCGTCGGCTTAATCGAGATGCTGATGTTCGTCCTGATCCTCACAGTCGGTCTCGTTTACGCCTGGAAGAAGGGGGCACTCGAGTGGGAGTAGAGAGCAAGCTCGGCAATCTGGGATTCGTAACGACCTCGCTTGAGAAGGCCGTAGACTGGGGCCGGTCGCGTGCTATGTGGCCACTACTCTCAGGCCTGGCGTGCTGCGCAATTGAAATGATGGCCTCCCAGGCCGCGCACTACGACATGAGCCGCTTTGGCATGGAGGTCATGCGGGCGAGCCCCCGGCAGAGCGATCTGCTGATCGTAGCCGGCCGGTTGACGCGCAAGATGGCGCCAGTGCTCAGGCGACTCTACGATCAGATGCCTGAGCCTAAGTGGGTGATTGCCATGGGCGACTGCTGCTCATGCGGCGGGATCTTCAACAACTACGCTGTCGTGCCCGGGGTTGACGAGGTCATGCCGGTGGACGTCTACGTCGCCGGATGCCCGCCGCGCCCCGAGGGGCTCATACACGGGATCCTCGTGCTGCACGACAAAGTAATGGCCGAGAAATTGGCTTGAGCGAAGCCGAAACCACTCTGGCCGCATTGCAAAAGGAACTCGAGGAGCGAGTGCTCGACTCGATTGAGTTTCGGGACCAGCTGACGGCCGTTCTCCAACCCGAGGCAATTGTCGAAGCCTGTAAATTCTTAAGACAGCGCGGCTACGACCTGCTGATCGCGCTGACCGCCGCTGACCAGTGGCCCGTAGAGCCTCGCTTTGAGGTCTTCTACCAACTCTATTCGACACGGCTAAATGCGCTGATCGGCCTGAGTGTCCGTCTCGATGGAGATGAGCCGAAAGTTCCGAGCGTCGTATCGGTCTATCCCAACGCGAATTGGCATGAGCGGGAGGTGTTCGACATGTTCGGGATCGACTTCCCCGGGCACCCGGATCTGAGGCGAATTCTGATGCCACATGATTGGGAAGGGCATCCGCTGCGCAGAGATTATCCGCTCGGTTACGAAGAAGTGCAGTTCACCTTTAACTTCGATGAGATCGACAAGCGTAAGAAGTACGCGCAGGAGTAGGTAGAACCGATAGATCGGTGAACTACAAGCAGTTCACCTTTAACTTCGATGAGATCGACAAGCGTAAGAAGTACGCGCAGGAGTAGGTAGAACCGATAGATCGGTGAACTACAAGCAGTTCACCTTTAACTTCGATGAAATCGATCGGCGGAAGAAGTATGCCAAGGATTAATTGAGGGCGCACATGCTTGAAGCTCAGATGGAAGTCACGGTCGATCAACTGAGGGGTCTCGTTTCGGAGCGCGCCATCGAAGGCGAGACGATGCTCCTGAACATGGGACCGCAGCACCCCAGCACACACGGCGTGCTGCGACTGCTCCTGGAACTGGACGGCGAGATCATCGTCAATTGCGTGCCAGACATTGGTTTCCTCCACAGCGGCATCGAGAAGAACATGGAAGCCAAGACCTATGAGAAGGCCTTGGTCATGACGGATCGCATGGACTACTTGAATAATCTGGGCAACAACCTGTGCTATTGCCTGGCGGTCGAAAAGCTCGTCGAGCTCGATGTCCCACCTCGCGCGCAGATGGTGCGTGTGCTGCTCACAGAGCTTCAGAGAATCGCCTCCCACCTGGTGTGGTTGGGCACCCACGCGCTCGATTTGGCGGCCATTTCCGTATTTTTTTACACGTTCCGCGAGCGGGAGATACTGCTGGATATCTTCGAGATGTGCTCCGGGCAGCGGATGATGACCTCCTATTTCCGTCCGGGCGGCCTATGGCGCGATCTCCCACAGGGCTTTGAGGAAGCGGTCCGGCAGTTTCTGGATCTCTTCCCAGGTCGAATCGAGGAATACGAAAGCCTACTGACGGAAAATCCGCTTTATATAGAGCGCACGAAAGGGATCGGGGTAATTTCCACGGAAGAGGCCCTGGCGATAGGACTTACGGGCCCGAATCTGAGAGCCACCGGAATACCTTTAGATATGCGGAAGGCACAGCCCTACAGCGGTTATGAGCAGTTTGAGTTCGAGGTGCCAACGGCAACCTCAGGGGATACCTACGATCGCTATATCGTACGCATGGAAGAAATGCGACAGTCGCTGAAGATCGTGGGACAGTCGCTGGATCGGCTGCCGGAAGGACCCTTCCGCAGCAACAACCGCAAGTTCGTTCCGCCACCACGCTCGGAGCTGGGGCACAGCATGGAGGCCGTCATCCATCACTTCAAATTGTGGACAGAGGGCTTTTCGGCTCCCAAAGGCGCGGTGTTTATCCCGGTCGAGTCGCCGCGCGGCGTCCTGGGATGCTATCTCGTTGGAGATGGCGGGCCCAAGCCGCAGCGGGTGCACTTTCGCGCGCCGAGCTTCGCCAATATACAAGCACTTCCCATGCTCTCCAGGGGACATCTGGTTGCCGACGTTGTCGCCATCATCAGCAGCCTGGATCCCACGCTGGGGGACGTAGATCGGTAGAGTCATGCTAGCCGAAAACAACGCCCAAGAGATCGAAGCCATCCTGGCCAAGTATCCGCCGGATCAGAAACGTTCGGCGGTGATGCCGCTCTTGTTTCTAGCCCAGCGCGAGTATGGATCCCTGAGCCGCGAAGTGATTTCCGAGGTCAGTGAATTGCTCGGGCTTCAGCCTACAGAGGTAGCCTCGCTGGTGGGTTTCTACACCCTGTATCACGATCGGCCGGGCGGCAAATATCGCATCCAGATCTGTACAGATCTGCCATGCGCCTTGCGAGGCGCGCAGGCATTCGCAGACGAGTTGTGCGAGAAGTTGGGCATCGAGATGGGTGGCACCACTCCTGACGGTCAGGTCACCGTTGAGGGAGTGAAATGCCTTGCCGCATGCGATCGAGTTCCGATATTTCAGCTGCAGGAGCCGAACGGAATCCATTATTACGAAGACCAATCTGTGGGTTCAGCCATGGCGGTGATCGAGGCTCTCAGAGTAAAGGGCCAGGTTGGCTGAACACGTAGTCCTGCGGCACCGCGACTTGCCAGGGCTTGACCGGCTCGAGGTCTACCTCGAGAAGGGTGGCTTTGGCGCATTCGAGTCGATTGTAAAAAAGAAGTCCCCTCAGCAAGTAATCGATATCGTCAAGAAGTCTGGACTGCGAGGTCGAGGGGGGGCTGGATTTCCCACCGGAGTCAAGTGGAGCTTCCTCACGCCCGATGTATTTCCCCGCTACGTCATCGCAAACGCCGACGAGTCGGAGCCTGGAACATTCAAGGACCGCGAAATTATGGAGCGCAACCCCTTCCAATTCCTGGAGGGTGTAGCGATCTGTGCCTACGCCGCACAGGCCAATGTGGCTTACATCTATTGCCGGGGCGAATTCTGGGACCTCTCGCAAGAGCTTGATCGCAAGATCGAGCAACTAAAAGAACGAGGCCTGCTGGGAAAGAAACTCTTTGGGAGCGACTACTCACTCGAGATGTACACGCACCTGGGGGCGGGCGCCTATATCTGCGGAGAAGAGACCGCATTGCTTGAATCGCTCGAAGGAAAGTTGGGGCAACCGAGATTGCGCCCCCCGTTTCCCGCCGCAGAAGGTCTCTACGGAAAACCCACGGTAGTGAATAACGTTGAAACGCTCACCAATTTACCTCCAATTATCGATCGCGGCGCAGACTGGTACAGCAGCATCGGAACCGAGAAGAGCACCGGCACGAAGGTGTTTTCAGTGTCCGGAAACATCGAACGGCCGGGCAATTACGAGTTGCCGTTCGGAACGACTTTTCGTGAATTAATCTTCAAACATGCCGGTGGCATTCCTAACGGCAGCGCGATCAAGGCCATCCTGCCGGCCGGCGCTTCGGCCCCGATTCTGCCCGCTACTGAAGAAGTGTTGGACACCAGGATGGACTATGAATCGGTGAAAGAGGTTGGCTCTTCATTGGGCTCTGCCTCGGTCATCGTGATCGACGAGACGGTGAATATCGCCTGGGTGGAATACAAGATCACGGACTTCTTCGAGCATGAAACCTGCGGCAAATGCACTCCTTGTCGGGACGGCACCTACTGGATGAAGAATATTTTTGAGCGCATCATGGACGATTCGGCACAGCCGCACGAGATTGACCTGCTCCACTCGGTTGGGCTGGGGGTTCAAGGCAAGAGTCTATGTGCGCTGGGAGAGTTCGCAGCGTTGGCGGTCACTTCTGCAGTGGAGCGCTTCAGGCCGGAATTCGACCTGCACGTCGTGGGCGACTCGAGCAAGGCCGCATGAGCGTAACACTCACGATAGACGGAACGAAAGTCACCGTTCCCGAAGGTACGCTGATTGTGAACGCCGCCAAGCGCATGGGCATAGACGTGCCCGTTTTCTGCTACCACCCCAAGATGGAGCCCGTCGGCATGTGCCGCGTGTGCCTGGTGGAGATCGGGCGTCCGGCTCGGGATCGGGCCACGCGTGAAGTTCTGCTCGACGATTCTGGCAATCCGGTGATCCAGTATGGACCGAACCTCGAGTTGGCCTGCGCGACACCAGTCGGCGAGGGTTGGCAAGTTCGGGTAGCGAGCGAGAAGGCGATCCAAGGGCGCAACCAAATCGTTGAATACCTGCTTACCTCCCATCCGCTCGACTGCCCGATCTGCGATAAGGGCGGTGAGTGCCCGCTCCAAAATCTCACGCTGGGGCACGGACCGGGTGAGAGTCGGTTCCTTTACGATGACAAGATCCATTTCGCCAAACACGTTCCGCTGGGGGAATTGATCTACCTCGATCGGGAACGATGCATCCAGTGCGCACGATGCATCCGGTTCCAGGACGAGGTGGTGGACGAGCCGGTCATCGGCTTTTATGAGCGCGGACGTCGGCTCGAAATCATCACCTATTCGGACCCGGGATTCGATTCATACTTCTCCGGCAACACGACCGACATTTGCCCGGTGGGCGCGCTGACGACCGCCGACTTCCGATTTGGGGCGCGCCCGTGGGAGCTCAATTCGGCGGCCTCGATCTGCCCGCATTGCCCGGTGGGATGCAATCTGACTTTGAGCACTCGCCGCGATGCGCGTCAGGCCGGGCGGGACGTCATCAAGCGCGTCATGCCGCGGCAGAATGAGCACGTCAATGAGATCTGGATATGTGACAAGGGCCGCTTCGTCCACCACTACGCTCAGAGCCCAGAGCGATTGACGACGCCGCTTGTACGTGTGAGCGGGACGCTAGTCAAGGCCTCGTGGGAGCAGGCCCTGACGCGCGCCGCAGAAGGCCTGAAGGAAAGCGGTGAGCATTCGATCGGAATCGCGAGCGGCCGCCTTACGAATGAAGACTTATTCAACCTGCATGGCCTGATGGTGGGGTTGGGCGGAAAAGCGATCCTGTCGGATCAAATGGCAGGTGGAAACCTCGTTCAACGCTATGGTGTCGGCGTGGGGACAAATCTCAGCTCGCTGGGCCAAGGTGACGCAGCTCTGGTGATCGCCTCAGATCTGCATGAAGAGGCACCCATATGGTGGCTGCGGCTCAAGCAGGCCGCGGAACGCGGTGCCACATTGATCGTGGCAAATGCCCGGGCAACCCGCCTCGACGCCTACGCTCAGCACAGCCTGCGCTTTGCCCCGGGTGAAGCGGTGCACACTGCCCTGGGCCTGCTCCAAGTCATCGGAGGAGATCCGGAGCTCGTAAGATTTGAGGGGGATCGAGAGCTCAAGACTGCGGCGCGGGCGTTCAAGAGGGCGAGCAATGCTACTGTCTTCTTCGGTCAGGAGGGTCTGAACTACGCTGGGACCGAGGCGCTGGCACGCGCCTGCGCACTGATGATCGAGGCCAAGGGAGGCCTGGGCGAACCGAACAACGGGCTTGTAGCTGTGTGGCCGCGCGCCAACACTCAGGGTGCATGGGATATGGGCTTGCGACCGGATCCTGGGGGGTTGAACGGTGCTCTCGAAGGAGCGAAGGCGGCCTACATAGTGGCGTCAGATCCCGCCGGCGATGAATCCGCCTCGCTTGATAAGCTCTCCACCCTCATTGTTCAGGACTTATTCCTTACTGCGACCGCGGAGTTGGCAGACGTGGTCTTCCCCGCGCAGTCCTTTGTCGAGCGAGCGGGCACTTTCACGAACGGCGAGCGCAGGGTGCAGCGGCTCTATCCCGCGGTCATCGAATCATCGGGGAGCCTTCCGGATTGGAAGATTGTGGCCGAATTGGCTCGCCGGCTGGAGGTCGGTCTGGAAAATACGGCGGCTCCGCTCGTGTTCGAGCGCATCGCCAGCGAGGTTCGAGACTACTCAGAGCTTAGCTACGATGATCTGGCGGCGGTTGAGCCGCAGTGGCCGCAGGTTGGGGGTACGGACCTTTACTTCGGTGGAACGGCCTACGCCAACAAGCAGGGGCTGGGTGTCCAGCTAGCGCCGCGCGGGTCCGGCCGACCTTTGAAATGGAAGGCGCCTCCCAGGGCAAGCGCCGCCCAGGATCTCCTGATCGTGCCGGTCACGAAGCTATATGATCGGGGCGGCACTTTGCGGTCTTCCAGATTGCTCGAGGCTCGGATTGCTCCACTTCAGATGACTTTGCATCCCTCGGAAATCGAGCGATTGGGGCTTGAACAGGCAGAGGAGGCGGAGATCCGCTGGGATGGACGAGTGGCGCGGTTGAAATTCGTGCCGAGCACCGATGTACCGCCCGGCTCCGCGCTGGTTCCACGCAGCGTCGGCCTGGCTCTGCTGGAACCGACCCCGGCAACGGTGAGGCCCCCAGAATCATGATTTCTTTAGCATCCGTAGTGGAGTGGTCCATCAAGTCTCTGGTGCTCATCACCATCATCCTGGGCGGATTCGCGTACTTGACGCTGTTTGAGCGGAGGGCGATTGCTCGGCTTCAGGTCCGCATTGGGCCCAATCGAGCGGGGCCGCAAGGTCTACTGCAGCCGATTGCGGATGGGATCAAGCTCCTTTTCAAGGAGGAGCTGATCCCAGACCGGGCTGACAAAGTGTTATTCGTTTTGGCTCCCATTATTACGGCGGTACCTGTGCTGCTGCTGCTGGCAGTCATTCCGTTGGGGCCGGACATCGAGCTCTTCGGTCAGCAGATCAGCCTGAGTCTGGCATCCGAGATCGACGTGGGTGTGCTCTTTATTCTGGCGGTAGCCTCCATTGCTGTTTATGGCATCGTAATTGCCGGCTGGTCCTCATATAACAAATACTCCCTGCTGGGTGCGGTGCGCGCATCGGCCCAAATGGTGAGCTACGAGCTTGCGCTGGGATTGGCCATCGTGGGCCCGATATTGCTCGCGGGCTCCATGAGCGTGGCAGATATTGTGGCCGATCAACAAGGTCTCTGGTACGCGATCTTGCAGCCGATCGGGTTCCTGATCTTCGTGATTGCCGCAGTGGCGGAAGTCAATCGAGCGCCGTTCGACATGCCGGAGGCTGAGCAGGAGCTGACCGCTGGCTACCACACCGAGTATTCGGGCATGAAATTCGCGCTCTTTTTCATGGCCGAGTACGGGAAGATGATCGCAGTCAGCTTCATAGCTGCCACCCTGTTCCTTGGCGGTTACTGGGGACCCTTTGTTGATCGCATCGGCTTGCTGGGACCGGTCTATCTGTTCGCGAAGGTAATAGCGCTTCTCTTCTTTATGGTCTGGATTCGAGCCACTCTGCCGCGGCTGCGTTACGATCGCCTGATGGCCTTTGGTTGGAAAATTCTGCTTCCGGTTGCGCTGCTTAATGTCGTCATCACGGGCGGCCTCATCGTGGTGTTGAACTTATGAAGCCGCTTGAGATCGTACGCGGACTAGGTACCACGTTGTCCATGATGTTTGAGCGGCCGGTTACGTACCAGTATCCTGAGATCAAGCGCCCGGTGCGGGAGCGCTTCAAAGGGCGGCACGAACTGAAACGCTACGACAACGGTCTGGAGAAGTGTATCGGCTGCTCGCTATGCGCCGCAGCGTGTCCAGCGGATGCGATTTTCGTTGAGTCAGCGGAGAACAGCGATTCAGAACGCTACTCGCCGGGTGAGCGCTACGCCAGCACGTATGAGATCAACATGCTGCGCTGCATCTTCTGCGGGTACTGCGAAGATGCCTGCCCGACGGAGGCCATCGTCCTGGAGCACAGCTATGAGCTATCGTACACGAATCGTCGGGAGGCGATCTACACGCGTGAGATGCTGCTGGTGCCGGTGTCCCAGGCGGGGCGTCCCACGCCAATGAAGACGACGCCCGGAGATTTCGACCGTTCCATCCCAGAGATGGACGATCCGCAATAGAAGCTGGGTGCCGAATAGACAATATCGGTGGGTTGGAGAAGGACCCGAGCAGCCGGATGCATCGAAATAGCGCATGACAGTTGAATTCGCGATCTTCCTGGGTCTGTCGCTTGTCGCGGTCGGCGCAGCTATCGGCATGCTCGTCAGCCGCAACGCGGTCTATTCGGTGCTCTTCCTGGTCATTGTCTTCCTGGCCATCGCAGTGCTCTTCCTGCTCCTGTCGGCGGCTTTCATTGCCATGGTTCAGGTGGCGGTCTATGCGGGCGCCATCATGGTCTTGTTCCTTTTCGTGATCATGTTGCTGGGTACCGAAGATGTTGAATCCGAGCCAAGCCACCCCTGGCAATTTGCGACCGCGCTAGTGCTGAGCTTTGCCCTCATCATCCAATTTCTAATTATCGCGATCGTGCTGCCTAGCGAATCCGGAGGCGAAATTGGTGAAGTGGCGCAAGGTTTTGGCAGTCCTGCGAGCGTTGGAACCCTGCTCTTCAAGGAATATTTGATTCCCTTTGAAGTGGCCTCTCTATTGCTTCTGGCAGCCATGGTGGGCGCCATTGTCCTGACACGAGGGGAGCATCCAAGATGATTCCCGGCGTCTCAATGACGCACATCTTGATCCTTTCCGGAGTGCTGTTCACGCTCGGGGCCTTGGGAGTGCTAATTCGACGCAATGCCATCGTAATGTTCATGGCCATTGAGCTGATGCTTAATGCCGCTAACCTGGCTTTCGTAGGGTTTGCGAGATCCATGGAGGCCCTGAGCGGCCAGGTGTTTGTGTTTTTCGTCATCGCGGTCGCCGCGGCGGAAGTGGCAGTTGGACTGGCCCTAATGGTTTCGGTCTACCGAAGCCGTGGCAGCATCGATATCGACAAGGTAAGCGATCTCAGGGGATGACTGCAGAAACGCTTTTCGGTCTGGCTCCGCTCATAATCCTCTTCCCGCTGCTGGGTCTGGCAGTCAACATGATTGCCGGCCGGCGCATTGGCGAACGAGGGGTGGGCATCGTGGCCAGCGCCGCGATCGGACTGGCGTTTGTGATTGCGATACTCCAGTTCATCGCGTTGGGTATGGATCCGGATGGCGCCACGGTACGCATCGCCGAATGGATCGTGATCGGGCAGCTCGAAATCGAGTGGGCGCTGCAAATCGATTCGCTGGCCGTGACCATGCTGCTTACGGTGACCGGGGTCGGGGGCCTGATCCACATCTATGCCATCGGCTACATGCACGAGGACGTGCGCTTTCAGGGCGATCCCTCCCGCTTCCCACGTTTCTTCGTCTACTTCAATCTCTTCATGGCGGCCATGCTGCTTCTGGTCACAGGAAACAGCTACCTCACGATGTTCGTGGGCTGGGAAGGCGTTGGGTTGAGCTCCTACCTGCTGATCAGCTTCTGGTATGAGAAGGGCGAGAACGGGATCGGCAACGCATTGGCAGGTAAGAAAGCCTTTGTCGTCAACCGTATCGGAGACTTTGGCTTTATCATCGCCATGCTGATCACCTTCTGGTTCTTTGGCACGCTGACTTTCGAAGAGGTCTTTCGTGAAGCGGAAGTCATGGGAACAGCCGCGGTTGGCGTCGCCACCGTCATCACGCTGCTCCTTTTCGTCGGCGCGATTGGCAAGTCGGCCCAGATTCCGCTCTTTATCTGGCTACCGGATGCGATGGCCGGACCGACTCCAGTTTCGGCTCTCATCCACGCCGCAACGATGGTGACGGCCGGTATCTATATGCTTGTTCGCAATGCACCATTGCTTGAGCTGGCGACCGTGACGCCGGACATCATTGCGATTGTCGGAGCCGCTACCGCGTTGCTCGCGGCCAGCATCGCGGTCGCTCGTTTTGACATCAAGCGCGTGCTTGCTTATTCCACGATCAGTCAACTGGGGTTCATGATCGCTGCGGTGGGGATCGGAGCCTATGTAGCCGCCATCTTCCATCTTGTGGCGCACGCTTTCTTCAAGGCGCTGCTCTTTCTTTCGGCTGGTTCAGTGATCCAAGGCGTGGAGCACGCGCACCACCATGGGGATTCGCCGGAGGAGGATTTCAATCCAAACGACATGCGAGTGATGGGTGGCTTGCGAACGCGGATGAAGGCCACCTTCTGGGTGTATCTCATGGGTGCGCTGGCTCTGGTGGGCATACCGCCGCTGGTTGGTTTCTTCTCAAAGGATGAGATTCTCGCAGACGCCTCGCTGGTGAATCCCGTAGTCTTCTGGATGCTTGTGGTCTCCGCCTTTCTCACCGCTTTCTACATCGCCCGCCAAGTCCTGATGGTCTTCTACGGCAAACCGCGCTCGAAGGCCGCCGAGGCTGCGAAAGAAAGCCCGATCCTTATGGTGGCCCCGCTGGTGGTGCTGGCAATCCTGGCGGTGGGTGGCGGCCTCATCAATGGCCCTGGCCTGCTCCCGCTCACGCACTTCCTGGAAGAGACCCTCGAAGACATTGAGGAGTCGGAGTTCATAGCCGCAGTCGCGATCTTCACGACGATCCTGGCCCTGATCTCTATTGGGCTGGCCTGGTTGGTTTATGGCCGCCGCTCTGTAAGGTCCGGTGCGCCAGATCCGCTGCAGTCCAAGCTCGGGCCGCTATGGACGGCGATTCGTCGTCGGTGGTGGGTGGATGAGTTTTATGACTGGCTGATCGTCAGACGATATGTTTCATTGACGCGCTGGTTAGCTGAAGTGGTGGACGATAGATTTCTACACGATTGGGTACACGATACGGTGATCGCGCCTGGCTACGTTCGAGCCACAAATTGGCTGGCCAGCGTACTTGACCTTCGGCTTATTGATCGTGGGTTCGATGGGTTGGGGGCTCTTACGCGCAGGGGCGCCGGGGGGCTGGCAGCGCTACAGACCGGCTACGTGCGCAATTATGCCGTCGCGGTATTCATTGGACTGGTGCTTGTGGTGAGCTACCTGCTGCTGCGCTAGGGATCAGGGAAACCATATGGAAGCTTGGATCCTCACTCTCGTTACGTTTTTTCCAATCGTTGGCGTCATCATTCTGCTTTTCCTGCGCAAGGAGCAGGAGACGGAGATACGCTGGACGGCTCTGCTGACGGCCTTGATCACCTTTGTGCTTTCGCTGGTGATGCTGGCAGTCTTCGATTCGAGCGATCCGGAGCTCCAGATGGTCGTGCGAGTGCCCTGGTTCAGCATCGGAGACTTGCAAATCGAGTACTTCCTCGGCGTGGACGGACTCAGCATACTTCTGGTACTGCTCACCACGTTTCTCTCGGTGCTGGCTATTGCCTCGACCTGGACTGCCATCGTGGATCGTGTCCGTGAGTTCATGGTCTTCTTCCTGCTGCTGGAGATTGGGATGGTGGGCGTCTTCCTGGGCATGGACTTATTCCTTTTCTATATCTTCTGGGAATTCACTCTAGTGCCGATGTATTTCCTGATTGGTGTGTGGGGCGGCGAGCGCCGGATGTATGCGGCCTTAAAGTTCTTCCTGTACACCATGGCAGGTTCGATCCTGATGCTGTTGGCCATTCTCTGGCTCGGTCTGGATGCTGGAACGTTCGCGGTCCCGGATTTGATCGCAGCCCAGGCCATTCCTGCCGACCTGCAGTTTTGGCTGTTCCTCGCCTTCGCCGCTGCGTTCGCCATCAAGGTGCCCATGTGGCCTTTGCATTCATGGTTACCGGACGCGCATGTAGAGGCGCCGACTGCAGGCTCCGTGATCCTGGCGGGTGTGCTGCTGAAGATGGGTACCTATGGCTTCTTACGCTTTAACCTGGGGTTATTCCCGCAGGCCTCGGTCCGGCTCGCGCCATGGGTCGCACTCCTTGCTGTAATTGGCATTATTTATGGTGCTGCTGTCTCCTACGCCCAGAAGGATGTCAAGAAGTTGGTGGCCTACTCCTCCGTGAGCCACCTCGGATTGGTCATGCTCGGCTTGTTTGCACTTAATCTACAGGGACTACAGGGCGGCATCTTACAGATGATCAATCATGGCCTGAGCACCGGGGCACTCTTCTTGATCGTCGGGATCATTTACGAAAGACGACACACGCGTGATATGGACGCCTTCGGGGGTCTATGGAGCGTGATGCCGATTTACGCTGGTATCACACTGATTGTGACGCTCTCCTCGCTGGGTCTGCCCGGCCTGAACGGATTCGTGGGTGAGTTCACGATACTACTCGGATCTTTCGGTTCGGTTGCCATTGGTTCAGAGTGGTTCGCCATAGTGGCCGCCACCGGTATCATCCTGGTTGCGATCTACATGCTCTACATGTTCCAGAAGCTCTTCCTCGGCCCGCTGGATAACGACAAGAACAAACGCCTTCCGGATGTAAACCGACGAGAGATACTCATGTTACTGCCGATCGTGATCCTCATCTTCTGGATCGGGCTGTATCCGCGGCCTTTCTTCGGGCTCACCGAAGCCTCGGTTGGGAAGGTCGTCGAGCTGGTGAGCTCGGCGGCCCTGGCGATGCGATGAGCTCCTCGGACCTGCTTCCGGTACTCCCCTTCCTGATCGTTTCAATCTGGGCAATTCTGCTTCTGGTGTTCGACCTCTTCATTTCGAACAAAGGCATCACCGCGATATTGACCGCGGCAGGCGTTATGGCCGCGCTGGTAGCGACCATCGCACGCTTCGGCAGCAATCAGGTAGCGTTCGACGGCATGATCATAGCCGACAGCTTTTCTGACTACTTGCAGATCGTGATTCTGGCAACCGCACTGCTGGGGATTGCGGTGGCGTATGACTACTTGCGCCGAATGGACATGGAGCGCGGTGAGTACTACACGCTGATGCTCTTTACGGTCGCGGGCATGCTGCTCATGAGCCTGGCGGGAGATCTGATACTCATCTTTCTAGCTATTGAATTGCTTTCGCTGCCGCTCTATGTCTTGTCCGGCTTCGCACGCCCAGAGAAAAGCTCGGAAGAAGCGGCCATGAAGTATTTCATCCTGGGTGCCTTCTCATCCGCCTTTCTGGTGTACGGGATTGCGCTCATCTTCGGGTCCACCGGAACCACAAACATGGCCGGAGTTGCGCAATCCATCTCCAGCAATCAGGCGGACCTGACTCTCTTGATCATCGCAATACCCATGCTGCTGGTGGGTTTGGGGTTCAAGGTCGCAGCGGTTCCTTTCCACATGTGGATCCCCGATGTCTATCAAGGTGCTCCGTCAGCTGCGGTGGCATTCATGTCCGTCGGGGCAAAGGTGGCCGGCTTCGCAGCGCTGCTGCGAATCTTTGTCGCGGCATTGCCGGAACTTGCCCAGGCGTGGGGCCCGATCGTGGTCGCGATTTCGGCCGCCACGATGATCTGGGGAAATCTTGCTGCCATCCCCCAGTCGAACATCAAGCGTATGCTGGCGTACTCAAGCATCGCGCATGCCGGCTTTATTTTGATGGCGCTGGCGGCGGCCTCTGATGCCGCCGTCGCCGACAAAGCCGTAAGCGCGGCTCTGTTCTACCTGTTTGCCTATCTATTCTCGAACCTGGGCGCATGGGCCGTGGTTCTGGCGTTGGAGCGAACGGAAGGCCGCGGCCTGCTGATCGAAGATTACGCCGGCTTGGGGCGGCGCCGCCCTGCGCTGGCGCTCGCGATGGCGGTTTTCATGCTTTCCCTGCTTGGCATTCCTCCGACCGTCGGGTTCATCGGTAAATTCCTGGTCTTCGGTGTCACGATTGAGGCGGGCTTGATCGGGTTGGCGATCGTGGGCGTGGTGACATCGCTCATCTCAGCCTATTTCTACATGCGGGTGGTGGTCGTGATGTACATGCGCGCCGGCGAACCCGAATCTCGATCCGAAGGCTGGCTCAATCGCACCGTCGGCCTGACGGCCCTGGCAACTTTCCTTCTCGGGGTGCTCCCAGGTCCGATCTTGTTCTTGGCTGCGAACTCAGGGTTCATCACTCCCTAGGACGTGTAGGGAGTCCTAAGACACCAAACCAAGAGGAGGGGGATGAGTATGGCGGATAGCCGGGCCCACGCCTATATCTCTGGCAGAGTGCAGGGAGTTAGCTTTCGCTACTACACCTACCACGAAGCGCTCAAGCAGGGCTTACGCGGGTGGGTCCGCAACCTACGAGATGGCAGGGTGGAGGCCGTCTTCGAGGGCGAAAGGGGGGGCATCGAGAAAGTTCTGGAATGGTCTGAGAATGGGCCGCCGGCGGCGCACGTGGATAGTGTCAGAGTTGAATGGGAAGAACCCTCGAATTCACTGACCGGCTTCAATGTGCGGGCGACCGCGAGCCCAGGAGATGAGGTCTGAATATCGAGCGTGTAGGTCAAAACCTGAGGTAATCCCCGAGATTTCTCCTCGACATTGTGAAGACAACCGACGACTTGTGGACGTGTCCCGAATGCAGGCATCGGTTCGTCGCTCCCAAACATCTGGCACTCCTGCGGGAATTACGAGATGGATGATCAATTGAGCAAGGCGCTGCATTGAATTAAGAGTCGTGCATGCTGAGGAGCATGTAGGATACTAGGAGCGATATGCTCGAAGTTCGCCTGCTGGGTCAATTTGAAGTCAACAAGGAAGGGGAGCGCATCGACATCCCCTCGCGACCTGCGCAATCGTTGCTCGCCTACCTGATCCTGCGGGCGGGAACGGCACACCGGCGCGAGAAGCTCGCCGGCCTTCTCTGGCCCGACTCCGATGAAAAAAACGCGCGTGGCAACCTGCGGCATGCGATCTGGCGCCTGCGGCAGGCCATCGGGGCGGAATTTATCCCATCGGACAAAATCACCATCAGCTTCGATGCGGACTGTGAGTACTGGTTGGATTCGGCGGTCGTGGAACTGGGGGGTCAACGGACAGCTGACGAACTCATGGATGATTTGGCAGTATATGGCGGAGAGCTGCTGCCGGGCTTCTATGACGACTGGACCGTACTGGATCGGGAACGCCTTCGGGCGATCTTTGAGGGCAAGATCCAAACGCTCTTGGATAAGCTGCTGGCGGAACAGCGATGGCAGGAGGCCTCCGAGTGGGGCGAGCGATGGATCGCGCTCGGTCATGTGCCTGAGCCCGCATACCGGTCGATGATGATCGCTGCGGCCGGTATGGGCGATGCCGCCAGCGTGGCCGAGATTTACCGGCGGTGCGAGGGCGCCCTCCGAATGGAGCTGGGAGTTGAGCCTTCGGAGCGGACCCGGCGCGCCTACGAGGAGCTATCTGCTGGTGGGACGCCACAGGCGCTGATCCAGGAGCAAGCCCCACCCAGCGCAGCCATTGGGGTGGAGCGGATGCTGGCGGGGTGGCGCGAGCAGGATATTGAGGTTCTCGATGTCGCCAGCCTCGCGATCGTACATGCTGCCCCCGGCGCCCAGCGGTTTGAGGAAGCTGATTCGACGCTCCTGATTCGAAGCGCCCTTGAACATGGGGTCGATGTTGAGCCGTGGCTGGACCGCGCGCCATCGGAGACGGCCGCGATCCATGCGCTGGTTGACAGCTATGAGAGATATCCCAAACCAAAGGTCAGGCGTCGTATCGTTGAGGCCCTGGCAGGGTTGCAAGAAGAGCAGGCGACCGAGGCGCTCGCCGCGATTGTTGCAACGGAGGACAACCCAACGATCCGGTCAGAAGCGGCGGTGGCCGCTGCAGCCAGCGGCCAGGTGGTGCGTGTCGTAGGAACGCTGCAACAGGAGCTGGTTGCAGATGGCGACGCTTCAGCGCTAGCGGCATTCGTTGCGGTGGCAGATGAAGTGGGGCTGCCGCCGGATGTCGGCCCTTATCCGAGGCTGCAGGTCGGTGCATCGCTAGCGCAGCGCCGCTGGGCGGAGCACAAAGGTGCCCTGGGGAGGCAGACGCTCCGCGCTGGTCTAGGCGCCGGCATTGGGCTGGCTCTCCACGGTTCCGGCGTGCCTTTCTACGCTGCGCTGGCGTTTCCGGCCGAGTACCGCGAAACGTTGGAACTGGTCTCCCTGCCGGCCTGGATACTTGGTGGAGCCATCATTGGCCTCTTCATCGGTTTCTTGCAAGGCGCGCTTACGGGATTCTTGGTCGGACTGGGCGATGCGCTGAGGCGTGACGGGGGACGTGCGCGGTGGATTTTCGGGGGAGTATCTGGCCTATTTCATTCCGCGTATCTCATCGTATTCACGGCAGTGGGGCTGTTTACTCCACCTTCGCCTGCGATCGTGTACGTGCCCCTAAACTTTGTCTACGGGATCTTGGTGGGCTTAGCGCTGACTTACACAGTTCCTCAACTTGGCAGACCTGCACCTATGAGACACCAAATCACTCGATCGGCACGAGCCGCTGTGGCTCTCGCGATTGCGACCATGCCGTACGTACTGTTTGTCTACCAGCAAGATGCGGGGGTCTCGTATTTGTCCAGAATTCTATATTCGGTGTTGCTCCCGTTGGGAATGGGCATTGCTCTTGCTACGAGAGGCAACACCGAGCTCGAAGAGGCCGACTAAATCGTAAAGGAGAATGACCCATGGCTATCGATGAGAAGAAATGGCAAGCTATCCGGCAATTGCTGGAGGATGCATCACGGGGAGAAAATGCAGAGCAACTTCAGGAGGTCTTCAGAAACGGCCTTCCTGAAGATAAGCGAGACGCACTCAGGAAATACTACGACTTGTCTCTGGATGACATGGTGGAAATCCATACTTATCTTGAGAAGGTCTTCCACGATTCGCCACTTAGGTTCTGGTGGTGGTAGCGGGAACACTTGAACTTGCTGAGGCGCGCTCTCCCTGACCTTCAGGAGCAGCACCAGCCCCGGAAAATTGTGTATTGACCAAGCTCGAAATGCCCGATGATCCTCGTGCGGGGCAACTTCTCGGGGAGATGGACGCGCGCTTCTTCGGGATCGTTGAGAAACTACCCGATCCGCTGAGAGTGCTTGCCCGGACTCGCGGGACGTATGAAGGCAGCGAGTCTCAGGTACCGTTTGAGGGTCCCTCCAGTATGAATCCCGGGCTCACCTGCACGCCCTGGATGTTCTGGCAGATCACACGCGAAGTCGGTGACCAGCAATTCGCTGGTCTCTCCGTGGGAGGTGGGCTGGTGATCCTGGCCTCCGCCCTGCTGGATCACCTGGTGGACCGGCAAGTGAAGAATATCGGTGAGACTGGGCTGCTGCAGTCCGCACTCCACGGACGCGGGATGGCCATTTTGCGTAGCGAGATCGGGCTTGATGCCGATTTCTGGTCGCACGCGGAGCGGCTGTTGGAAGAACACAGGCGCGGGCTTGCGCAGGAGATTCAATGGCGAACCAAACCGGATCTTCTGACGGAAGAGCGATTCGTGGAGACGGTGTCCGCCAAGTTCGCTCCGATTGCGCTGACCATGGTCGCCTATCTGGCGGCTGCGGAACGACGAATCTTCATCGAGCCGATCGAGCGGTCGATTAAGGACCTGGCAGTCGCTTCTCAACTGCTCGACGATTTGGGGGATTGGGAAGAGGATGTGCGCCAGCAGCGACTGACGCTGTACGTAAAATCCCTGGCGCCGCGCGCCGATTGGACGGCGGATGAGTGGCCGACCGTAACCGAGCTTGAGGAACAGATCGATCAAGAGTGGGCAGAACTTGAGCTGCTAAATCGGGTCAGGCAGTGGTTGGACCGCTCCATTGAAAAGGTTGCAGGCATCGAATGCCCGGCGTGGATCTCCTATTTGAATGGTTTCCGGGATCTGGCCGATCAGCACCTTATGGGTCGCACCGCCGGTCATCTAGCCCGATCAATTGGTGAACTGCTTCCCGACCAGCCAGGGACCAGCTAAGTATCGCTGCGCTGGGGCGAGGAGTGGTGAAGATGTCAAGATTGACCTCGGCTGTATTCCCCATGGGGGGAAATCAAAAGCGCCGGCGAGAATTTGCCGGCGCTCTGTTTTAGGGATTCGATAAGTCTAGTTCAAGCTCGCAGAAGAGCACGACCCGCCGCAAGCGCCCCCGCCCTCGTTGCTCTGGGTGAGCGACTCACGATCAGACTGAGCGAAGAATACAGAGATCATGCGCGAGGTGTGCTCGCTTTCGCATGCCTGGCAAACGATGGGGGAATCGGCCTGCGACATGGGCCGCAGAGTGTCGAATACGTCGTTGCATTCCAGGCAGATGTACTCGTAAAGAGGCATGGCGCTGATTCTACCTTTCCGCCCCGTGAGGGTCAACCTGGGCCCGGGGAGCCGGTATCGCGCCGGATTTGAAACCGATCAAAGTCGCGCGCGACGGTAACGTTTGGAAAGATAGCCTCAGCTTCCTTCCGAATCTCGTGTTCCCGATATCGCCGCGATATGTGTGTGAGGTACAGGTGGCCAACGTTGGCCTGCTTAGCGAGTTCAGCCGCCTGGCGGGCCGTGAGGTGACCGAAGTTCCTGGCCAATTCCGCCTCCGATTCAAGGTACGTGGCCTCGATCACCAGACCATCCGCATCTGCGCTGTACTCCAGCAGGCCGTCCGTGCTGCCACAATCCCCGATGTGAATCAGCCGCGCACCGCGGCGTGGTGGCCCAAGGACCTGTTCGGGCTCGATCACCGTTCCATCTGACAGCTTGACATTGTGGCCCCGAACGAGCTCGCGTCGGACGGGCCCAGCAGGCACTCCAAGTTCCGTCGCACGCTGCGGGAGAAAAGGGCGGCGAGCCGTCTGCTCGAAAGCGAAGCCAAACGTGCCGGCCCCGCGGTGCTCCACCGGAAACGCAGATAGCTGAAAATGATCATCCTCCATTAGGAGGCCAGGCTCAATGGGTATCAACTCAATTTGCAAGGGTGGACGCGCACCCCGCAGCACGACGTCAAACAGCAAGTCGTGAATGCGCTCCAGGGCCCAGGCACTGCCCCAAATCTGAAGCTCATCGACGGCCTCCCATCGGGCAAAGGTGGAAAGCAGCCCGGCCAGACCCAAGATGTGATCCAGATGCCCGTGCGTTATGAGGATCCGATTCAGCCGCCGAAAGCCGATCCCTGACCGGAGAATCTGGCGCTGGGTGCCCTCTCCGCAATCGATGAGAATGCGGTAGTCACGGAAGCTAACGATGTGGGCGCTGAGCCCGCGGTGAACGGACGGGGCCGAAGCCGATGTGCCAAGGAAGATGAACTCGAACAAGAGCTACCTTGAGTTGCCGCGAGGAGACCGGGCGGGTCATTGTACCTCACTCGACTAAAAGAGCTCGCAGAGCAGCTAGATGGGAAAGCGCCTAGCCCGCGTCGATCGAAGACGCCTTGAGCGCGGTGCCCGAAGAAGCAGCCGCGGCGGCAATTGCCGAAATCGAAATCAGCAGGGGCGCCGCGGATGATCCTGCTAAAGCCTGGCTGATTCCCCAGAGCGCGGCTAGGGCCATTGCGCCAGCCAGGTAGCGATGGGTGAACGTGCGCCGCCAAACGAATTCTGGTATCCAGCTCGGCCGAGTGTAGGCGGCCCATACCGCCGCCACCGCAAGCGCCAGAATGGAGAAGCGGAGAGCCAGCGGCCACTCCACCATGGCCAATACCAGTGCTGTGGCTGGAAGAAATAATGCGATTGAATAGGAGGCGGCCAGCAGCCGATCTCGCGCTCCTGGTGTTTCCGCAATCGCCTGGCGCGAGAATATCCCAACCGCTCCCGCGATCCCCAAATAAAGCGTCACGATCCCAGACCATAGCGTGAGCTGCAATATCATCTGACCTCCCAAATCCTTGCTCACGTTGCTGCAAGTTGCGTGCCTCGATGGGCGTGGAAGCGGGGGAGCGGCGGAGCAGGGTAGCTGGGGAGCTGGGGTGCAAGCGAGCGGGGGAGCTAGGGAGCTGGGGAGCTGGGGTGCAAGGGATGCAGGGGAGCTGGGGA
>JBGMQN010000096.1:4112-18664 GCA_048054495.1 Anaerolineales bacterium | reverse complement strand
GCTTGCGCATACTTCCATGCAACGTCATTGCGGATGCCCGGTGCGACGGAATAGACGACCTCAAAATAGAAGGCCGCCTGCTCCCAGTTTAGGCCGTAAAAGCTGTTTGCGGTCAGGTATAGCTGGGCCCAGCTTCGCCAGTTATTGGCATCTTCGTCCAGGGGTGCAAAGCTTTCCGCCAGACTCAGGTCGTAGATTCCCTCTTCCAGCTGTTTGTCCTGGGAAATCCGTTGAATACCGCGGTTGAGCAGGGCGGCATACATCAACCCATCCGTCTCAACCGCCCGAAATGCACTGTCTTTGGCGCGCAAGGCAAGGAGATGTGCGATCGTTGCCTCCCAGTCGCCCTCCTCAAATGCTGCTTGAGCCAGATCGTAAATTTCCTGAACCGGAGCGAGGTTTGGGGTAGGCGTAACCGCCGGTGATATTGGGGTGGCGAGCGGTTCGCTCAATCCTAGTAGAGCCTCTGCCAGGCGCTCCGGAGCATCCGGGAAGGCGGGGTTCAACTGGATGATGTACTCAAATCGCTGTCGGGCAACGCCAAAGCGCTCTTCTTCAAGGTCCAGCAGACCCAGGGCGAACTGCTCCTGGATAATGGAGGTCACCTGCTCTTCTTCCGCTTGGTCTCGCTCCGACTGACCGACCAAAATGCCCCCCGCGGCCGCAATACCCAGCAGCAGCAGCGTGATAGGTAGAACCCAGAGCAACGGACGCCAAGACGCGCGAGAGTTGGAATCCTCTTCCGGAAGCACGGGCGGCATTATACCGTAGCGGCCACGGTGGCTCGATTCCACACGGTCTGGGGGCCCTACCACTCTAAGCTGCCGCACTTATGTTTAGTTGCGGATCGATTCAGGAGAATGCCGCTCGGCCCTAGCCAAACCTACAGTGTGCGATCTCCGGGTCCTTGACGCCGAAATTTTCGGGGTGGTATGATGCACCACCTCCCCCCTATGTATCTAAGCGGAAGCAAGTGGAACACTCGTAAGCGACGCCGCCGCCGGGCAAATCCCGGGCGCGTCGCCCTTTTATTGCTCCTGATCGCGGGTGTGATCTATGTGGAGCGTGTCGTCGTACCTCAGACTCCGCCGCTCTTCGTCGTAACCCCCATTCCGACCCGCAGCCCCGCCACCATCATTCTGGAAGCGGACAGTCTCTTCAAGGCCGGAAAACTGGCACAGGCCGAGCAGGCCTACGGGGAGGCAATCTCCGTCGATCCGCAGGAGTCCGATTACTATGCTGAGCTTGCGCGAATCCAGGTCTTTGCGGGGAACTACTCGGAGGCCGTCACAAACGCCAGCAACGCGATCCTGCTCGATCCCAACTCTGCCCTGGCAAACGCGGTCCTGGGCTGGGCGCTCGATTTCCAATCCCAGCACGATCCCGAATCCGCCGACATCTTGGAGGCGCTTCAAAAAGTGGAGAAGGCAGTAGAGCTCGACCCGAACTCGGCGCTCGTGCGAGCCTATTATGCCGAGATCCTCATCGATGAGGACGTGACCGCTTTCCAGCAGGCAGGGGAGCAGGCGCAGCTGGCGGTTCAAATGGATCCAAACATGCTAGAGACACAGCGCGCGGTGGGCTACGTATGGGAGAGGACGGGAAACTACGATCTGGCTTTCGAAGCCTATCAAAACGCTCTGCGCATCAATCCGAACCTGGCGTTGATCCATATCGCCATTGGGAACATGTATTTCAACAACGGGGATTCCCGATCCGCGATTGACAGCTACATACGCGCGAGCACCCTGGCCCCGGAGGACGTAGTTCCTCTGAGGTTGATCGCTCAGGCTTATGCACGAGATGGCGAGTTTGGGAAAGCCAGCCAGTATGCGCAGAGCGCCGTCGATCTGGATCCATCAAATCCCCGTCTTCAGGGAGACTTGGGGAGAATGCATTACAAGAACGCCGACTACGACTCTGCCATCGAATCCCTGGGGCTGGCCATTCAGGGCGGCTTCTACTTGGATGGGGTTCAGGTGGCGGGTTTGCCATTGGATCCCGGCGATCCGCTGGTGATCGATGTCTACTCGATGTATGGCCTGGCTCTGGCCAAACAGGGCCAGTGTGATCTGGCCGCCGAACTATCCGAAGCGCTGATCACCGGCGTTCCCGACAATGAGATCGCCGTCTTCAATGCGCAGGAGATCCTGATCCTGTGCGGTCTGATCGATCCTCCTGAAGAGACAGAGGCCTAGCCTAGGAAAAGCACCGTGCAGCTGAAAGGCGACCGTATGCCGTTTGGCGGCGCGGGAAGAGGATCCCGCCCCTGGCGGATCTTAATTCTCGTGGCGCTTATTGCCGGCGGTATCCTACTGACCCGGCTGGTTGAGGCAGGGAGGGTGGAACCCTTGTTCCTGCCCACCCCGACCCCTACCCGCACCGCACTGTCCCACCAGGAAGAGGGCGAGGCACACTTCTCGGCCGGAGACTTGGAGCGATCTATCGAGGCCTACGAGGAAGCGGTGCGGTTGCGACCCGATGACGCGGAGCTTCTGGCCGAATTAGCCAGGGTTCAGACCTACTCAAGCGCGCTGATCGCGACCCGAGAAGATGAAAAAGGTCGGCTTCACGAGGCGCAAGTTTCGATTGATCGAGCGGTCGAGCTCGACGCGGACAGCAGTTTCGCATGGGCAGTACGGACGCTCGTATATGATTGGCTGGCCGCCGTCGAAGACGATGATCCACGTCTACAACAGGAGTATTTCACCGCTGCGGAAGCTTCCGCCAGCCGCGCGTTATCGCTTCAACCGGACAGCGCGTTGGCGCTCGCTTATGAAGCTGAGGTCGACGTCGATCAGCAAAGGTACGCGGAGGCAGCCGATAAGATCCAGTCCGCGCTTGATCAGGATTCGTCCAGTATGGATGTTCACCGCGTCTACGGCACCGTATTGGAGAGCAACGGATTCTATGAGGAGGCCATTAAAGCCTATGACAGGGCGGCGCAAATCAACCCCAACCTCACGTTCCTCTATCTGCGTATGGGGGCCAACTATCGAAGATTGCGTGAGATGGACAAGGCGCTGGAGTACTTCGCCAAAGCTGCGACCATCAACAGTCAGCTCGGCATCCAGGACCCGATTCCCTATTGGTCTATCGGCCGCACATATCTTCAGGACGGAGAGTTCTTCATCGCGGCCCGGAATCTCGAAACCGCGGTCGAGATCTCGCCAAACAACCCGCAATTGCTGGGTTACCTCGGCATCATCTACTTCAAAGCCCGAAACTACGAGAACGCCACGGAGACGCTCAAATGCGCGGTGGACGGATGTACGGACGTTGAACACACCCGGCTGCTGTGCGACACCCTGGCAATTCTGGACTGCGATGACGAGGAGCAGACTTTCAGGGCCAGCGGTGTGGCCGGCCTTAAACTTGGACCGGAGAGCCTGGAGTATTACTACACATACGGATCGGTGCTGACGCTCGACAAGGCTTCCTGCGACGATGCGGAGCGCGTTTTTCTGAGGCTGGAGCGCGGCTACGGGACAGACCCTATCGTTTCGGCCATCGTCTTGGAGGGTCGCGCGTTGTGTGAACGCTAGACCGGGTCCAACACCGGATGCTCGCGCCGCTTCCACTGAATGAAGCCCGCCTCACTCGCGTCCGAACGGCTGGCGGATCACACCCGACTTCTTGACAACCCCATTCGATACAGTTAAACTAGCGCCGCTGGTTAGCACTCACGCGCGAAGAGTGCTAACTGGCGAATGTTGTGTCTAGGCCAATTGCGAGCACCATAACTAATAGGAGAGTTCATATGTCGCTCAATCTCAAACCCTTAGGTGACCGCCTGGTCGTCAAGCCCCTGGAAGATGAAGAGGTGACGCCAAGCGGCATCGTACTTCCCGAGACTGCAAAGGAGAAGCCTCAGAAAGGGGAGGTGCTGTCGGTAGGGCCAGGTGCCCGTGACGACGATGGCAAGCGCATCGAGATGGATGTCTCGGTCGGTGACAAAGTATTGTTCGCCAAGTACGGTGGCACCGAGATCAAGATGGATGGCGACAAGCTCTTGATTCTTCGCGAGAGCGACGTTCTTGCCATCCTTGACGAATAAATCCGAAAATCTTTCAGGAGGAAAATAAAAGAGATGACGGCCAAACAACTTGCATTCGCAGAGGACGCCCGCAGCCGATTGAAGGCCGGCATAGACGTCTTGGCCAGCGCAGTGGCCACGACCCTCGGCCCGAAAGGGCGGAACGTCGCGCTCGACCGAAAATTCGGCTCGCCCACCATCACCCATGACGGCGTAACGGTGGCTAAAGAAGTGGAGTTAGAAGATCCTTACGAGAACATGGGCGCCCAGCTGCTCAAAGAAGCGGCGACCAAGACCAACGACATCGCAGGTGACGGCACGACCACCTCGACCGTGCTGGCACACGCCATGGTCAGTGAAGGTCTGAAGAACCTCTCGGCAGGCGCGAACCCAATGATGCTCAAGAGAGGCATCGAGCGAGCTTCCAAAGAAATCTCCGATGCCATCAACAAAACAGCCATCGACGTCACCACGAAGGAAGAAATCGCCTCCGTGGCGGCCATTTCCGCGCAGGACTCGGATATCGGTGACCTCATCGCCGAAGTGATGGATAAAGTCGGCAAAGACGGCGTGATCACGGTCGAGGAGTCCAAAGGCCTCGAATTCGAGACCGAATACGTCGAGGGCATGCAGTTCGATCGCGGGTATATTTCGCCTTACTTCGTGACCGATCCTGAGAACATGGAAGCGGTTGTCGAAGAGCCCTATATATTGATTCACGACAAGAAAATCTCTGCCGCCACCGATATTGTTCCACTGCTGGAGAAGCTGGTTCAGGTCGGCACGCGCGAGCTGGTTGTGATCGCCGAAGATATCGACGGTGAGGCGTTGGCGACATTGGTGCTCAACAAACTGCGTGGCATGCTGAACGTCTTGGCGGTCAAGGCGCCGGGGTTCGGCGATCGCCGTAAGGCCATGCTGCAAGACATCGCGGTCCTCACGGGTGGCACGGTGGTCACCGAGGAACTGGGGCGCAAGCTGGAGTCGGTCACCATCAACGACCTGGGCAAGGCCGGCAAGGTGTCGTCGACGAAAGATGACACCACGGTGATAGAAGGCCATGGTGACAGCGACAAGATCAAGGGTCGCATCGAGGAGATCAAGGTTGAGATCGATCGCTCGACCAGCGACTACGACAAGGAGAAGCTGCAGGAGCGGCTCGCTAAGCTTTCCGGCGGAGTCGCGGTCATTCGCGTGGGCGCGGCTACCGAGACGGAACTCAAGGAAAAGAAGCACCGCGTGGAGGATGCGCTGTCCGCAACCCGCGCCGCGGTGGAGGAGGGTATCGTTCCGGGCGGCGGTGTAGCGTTGATCAACGCCTTGAAGTCCATCGAGAAGCTCAAGGACAAAGAGGAGGATATCAACACCGGTATCAAGGTCGTGCGAGCCGCGCTCGAGATGCCACTGCGTGGTATCGCTCGCAACGCAGGCCAAGAAGGTGCGGTAGTGCTCGAGGCCGTGCGGAGGAAGCAAGCAGAGGCAGAGAACGACCGCATCGGCTACGATGTGATTTCGGGTGATTACGTGGACATGGTGGAGGTCGGGATCATCGATCCGGCGAAGGTCACCAAGGGCGCGCTGGAAAATGCAGCCTCCATCGCAGCCATGATCCTGACTACCGAGGCGCTCATCACGGACATTCCGGAAGACGATAAGATGCCGGCTGCACCACCGATGCCGGATTATTAGACTCAGCCGAATCAATCCACAGTAACAACAGGGGCTGTCTCAAGAGTAGCTAGAGACAGCCCCTGTTTCGTTTTTAAGATCGATGGAGCAGGCTAATAAATGCCCCTATCAGTTGCGGCTGGCCTAGCCTAGCCAGGTGGCGATACCTCCGATGATGAGCAGTACCGCGATCGCCGCGCATCCCAATGTAAAGAGCCGCACCGTGAACCTTAGCGCGACGCGGAACACCATCCATGCGATGATGGCACCGACAATCACGACTACCGCCTTCAATATGGCAGGTACTTCAGCGAAATCCATCTCGCCTCCGATCCACGACGACTTGGCCCTTCTTGATCACTGTGTGTACAAGGTTCGTGCCAAATCGGTAGCCTAAGTGGCGATAGTCGTCCACCTCCAGGATCAGCAGATCGGCCTGTTTGCCGGTCTCCAGGCTGCCGATCGCCTGATCACGACCGATGGCGGCAGCCGCGTTGATCGTACAGGCCGCGATGGCCTGCGCCGGAGTAAGGCCCATATAGCGTGTGGCAAGCGCGATTACAAATTGCATGCTTTCGCACCAGGCCGTCCCGGGATTGAGGTCGGTCGCAATCGATAGCAGGGCGTCGGCCTGGAGAAATTCCCGGGCCGGTGTGTATTCGGTCTCTCCTAGCCCAAATGGTGTCGCGGGTAGTGCAACGGCTACGGTCTGTGACTTGCCGAGTGCTTGGATTTCGTCCGGTGGAGTGTGAACTAGATGATCTGCTGAGACCGCACCCAGCTCGATCGCAAGTCCGGTTCCACCCAGGCTCGCAAACTCGTCGGCGTGGATCTTCAAAGGGAAATTGAGTTCACTCGCTGCAGTGAGCAGCCTTCGACTCTGCCCCAGATCGAAAGCGCCCTCCTCACAGAACACGTCCACAAACGGCAGTGGGCTCTCAGGTCTACGATCGCGCCACCACTCAACGGCTGCTGGAAGCATCTCGGTGCAGATCTGATCGACGTAGATGTCTGCATCTACACCTGCTGGTACCGCATGCGCGGGAAGGAAGGTCGGAGCGAGCTCGACAGGGCCTTGTTCGTCGAGTCTGAGAATCGCTCTCAGCATCCGCAGCTCCGGTTCAAGTGCCAATCCGTAGCCGGTCTTGGCTTCCGCGGTGGTCGTCCCATGGCTCAACATTCGGTTCAGCCGCAGCCGTGCCTGCATAATAAGGGCCGACACTTCGGCTGCGCGCGTGTGGCGTACGGTCGACAGGATTCCGCCACCCTGCGAGAGGATTTCCATGTAAGTTGAGCCCGACGCACGCGCTTCAAACTCATCGGCCCGGTCCCCGGCCCAAATCAAGTGGGTGTGGGGGTCGACGAAGCCCGGCATAATGACTTGGCCGATCGCATGTAACGTCGCCTTTGGCTCGAACTCCTGACGCAGTTCATTGGTTGTTCCAATGGCGTGCACACGCTCGCCTAGAATGGCGACTGCGCCATCCTCGATGATCCCCAGTTGACCCAGCTCGTCCCCCCGCTGAGGGCCACCCGATAGCGTGAGCAATTGGGAAGCGGAGTGTATGAGCAGATCTACTTTCATGGAGCTACTGCCACCACCTCTCCCCGTTCTCGAACGAATGCAAGCAGGAGCCCAAGGGCCAGCAAATTGAGAATCGCACTGACCGCTCCATTTGCGACCAGACCGACCGCGAAAAGGGGCCCACCCGCCAACGCGCCCAAACTCCGGCCCAGTGAGAACGCGGCGATGTTGGTCGCCATGAGTGTCGAGCGTGCCCTGGGCGTTTGCTCGGTCATAAGCGGGAGCGAACTTACGATCGTGAATTCGAAAGCGAGATAGAGTGCGAAAACTGCTAACAGTGCGCCGGGCAGGGTCCTGCCGAGTACCGGCAGCGCGAGCGAGGCCAATGCGGTCAGCAGAAGACCGATTGCCACCGATCGCTTCTTTCCGATGCGATCCGCCAATCCAGCCACCAGCCCCTCTCCGCTGAGCTCTGCCAATCCGATGACTGCGCTCGCAGCACCTAGAGCGGCAACCGAGAGGGCGAAGTCCTCCTCGAACCAGAGCCCATACACGATGCTTATCACTTCGTTGCCCGCCGCCATCAGTAAGCTGACCCCAAGCGTAGCCACTGCCGATCGACGCACCAGAATGGAGTTGAAGCCGGCAAGCAGGCTGGGCCTGGAAGACTCAGCCGGCCGATCTGCGGGCAGAGACCGCCAGAGCCAAATCCCTCCTAATACTGCCAGGCCGGCCAGGATCGGAAACGGCGATTTCCATCCCCAGGCCGCGATCATCAGACCGACCAGCGGGATGCCCACCAAGAAGGCACCAGACCAGCTCATTTCGACGAGCGCCATTTGCCTGCCTCTTCGCTCGAAGGCCACCCGGTCTCCGACGTATGCATACTGGGCAGGATCCAGAACGATCTTCGAGAGACCCGTGGCGAGGATGGCAATGAACAATGCAATGTAGATTGGCCAGATTCCCACCAACACCATGCCCCCCGCGAATATGCTCACCCCGACCAGGATCGCCAGCGTGCGACCGCGCAGGTCGCCGAAAGACCCCAGCACCGGGCTCACGAGGCCGAGGCCCGATCTTGCGGTCACTGCCAAGACGATCGCCTGTGGCTCCACACCAACTCCGCGGGCCAATACCGGCAGGAACGGATACACCATCCGATACCCGGTGTTGATAACGGTGCGCGTAACCGTGATGGCGAGGAGCTGCAGCCGCATGGACTAGCTTCCCCAACGATCGTATGAGATGACCTCGGAGAGCGTTTTGCGCCCGCCGGCGTTAGGAGAAGCCGTCAGTGAGCTCGAGTCCTTAGGGTAGCCAAAGGAGAGGATTACATTTAGGTGGAATTCTTCGGGGAAGCCCAGCAACTCGCGCGCCTGATCGGGCTCGTATATGGTGACCGGGCAGGAGCCGAACCCGAGTTCCCAGGCCGCGAGCTGCATGTACGCGGCCGCCTGACCGGCATCGAACATGATGGACCAGCGTTCTGCCGGGTCCGGAGTGAGGATGGCAATTGCGGCCGCAGCCCCCGCAAGCTGCTTTGCGAATTGACCGAGCTTTGACAGCTCAACCAGGGTCTCTCGATCTTGCACAACAATAAAGTGCCACGCCTGGCGGTTCTTTGCAGATTGGGCGCGACGCCCCGCATTAGCGATCGCTGTCAGTCGCTCCTTGGGGATGGGATCGTCCGTGAACTCTCTCACGGCACGTTTCATTCGGATCGCTTGGCTTACATCCATCGATTTTTCCTCGCACCGGCCCGATGGATTTTACTCTCCCTATTGCGGTCTGCGTCGCGAAAAAGAAGGCATGGTATCATTGCCCACTTTCACAGAATCGTGACAAAGGGAGCACCTTGAAGAACCTGACAGTTGTCGGAGTGGGTCATGTGGGCCTCGTCACCGGGGCCTGTTTTGCGGACCTGGGAAACAGGGTCATCGCCCTGGACACGGACCAGGAGCGCGTCGAAGGGCTCAAGAGGGGCCAGATGCCGATCTATGAGCCTGGGCTGGAGGAACTCGTCTCGCGCAACGTGGCCGCGGGCCGGCTGACCTTCACAAGCTCTTATGAGCAGGCCATTCGAGACGCAGAATTCGTCTTCATCGCGGTGGGCACGCCAGCCGGGGTCGAGGGCGAGGCCGAAATGAAATACATTCAGCAAGCCGCAGAATCCGTAGCGGAAGCGATGATTGCCCCCTTGATTATTGTCAACAAGTCGACGGTCCCCGTCGGAACCGGAGATTGGGTGGCGGACATTATCCAGTCCCATCAGAAGGAATCGATCCCTTTTTCTGTGGTCTCAAACCCCGAATTTCTGCGTGAGGGGGCCGCCATTTCGGACTTCATGAGCCCCGCACGTACGGTACTTGGGTCAACCGATGCACGCGCGGCGGAAAAAGTGGCGCAGCTTCACCTGCCTCTCCGAGCGCCAATTGTGATCACGGATCTGCGAACGGCTGAAATGATCAAGTACGCCTCGAACGCATTTCTGGCGACAAAGATCTCCTTCATAAATGAAATCTCCAACATCTGTGAGGCGCTGGGGGCCGACATTAAGGAAGTGGCAACCGGCATGGGATACGATCCACGCATTACGCGGCACTTTCTCGACGCCGGTCTCGGCTATGGCGGGTCGTGTTTTCCAAAGGACGTCAGGGCACTGGCCTACATGGCGGAGGAGAAGGGCCGGCACCCACAGCTCCTTCATGCGGTCATGGAAATCAACCTGGATCGGCGCTCCCAGCTCGTTGAAAAGGCGCGCGAACTTCTGGGCAGCCTGGAAGGAAAGAAGGTCGGCTTGCTCGGCCTCACCTTCAAGCCCAACACGGATGATCTGCGGGAAGCACCGGCCCTGGACGTGGCGGAGCTCCTTCAGCGAGAGGGGGCTCAGGTTTCGGCCTACGATCCGGTTGGCATGGAGCGTGCAAGCCAACTGGTGCCGGAGATCGAGATGGCGCAGGATGCCTACGCACTCGCAGATGAGGCAGATGCCATTATTGTGTGCACAGAATGGAATGAATTCTTACAGCTTGATTTGGAACGAGTCCGCGATCGAATGCGTCAGCCGGTGATCATCGACGGGCGGAACATCTACGACCCTGAGCAAATGGCACGCCTTGATTTCAGGTACCGAGGGTTCGGGCAAGGGTACGGTGCTGACGGGTCGCCGGTTACGCAGCCGGAACGCGCAAAGGAAGAACAGCCCAGCCTATGAGTGGAGCCGTCCTACGCACCCGGCTCCGCAATGGCTTAGAAGTCCGGCTCAAAGAAATCCACACCGCACCGCTGATCAGCACCTGGGTCTGGTACCGGGTGGGTGCGCGCAACGAAGTCCCTGGGATCACCGGCATCTCCCACTGGGTCGAGCATATGCAGTTTAAGGGCACTCCGACGTTTCCCGCCGGAACGCTTGACCGCGCGATCTCCCGGGAAGGCGGTTCCTGGAACGCCTTCACCTGGATGGATTGGACCGCCTACTTCGAAACCATGCCTCAAGATCGTGTAGATCTCGCATTGAAGGTCGAAGCCGACCGCATGCAAAACAGCCTATTCGATCCGGCGGAGGTCGATTCCGAGCGCAACGTAATCATTTCGGAGCGCGAAGGCAGTGAGAATGAGCCCACATTCCGCCTGTCCGAGGAAGTGCATGCGGCGGCCTTCCGAGTTCACTCGTACCACCACATGACCATCGGAGACATGGCGGATCTGCACACTATCACGCGGGATGATCTGTATGAACACTACAAGAGCAATTACCTTCCTGGCAATGCCGTGCTGGCAATTGCTGGCAATTTCAAAATAAGCACCATGCTCCGGCGCGTTCGCGAGCACTTCGGCTCCATTCCCAGCGGCCCGAAATCGGAGTACTCGGATCGAGCGGAGCCCGAGCAGCCGGGAGAAAGACGGGTTACCGTCGAAGGTCCGGGTCAAACGGCATTTCTCGAGCTTGCCTACCAGGGCCCGGAGGCCACTCACGAGGATTTCATCCCGATGGCGGTGCTCGACAGCGCATTGACCGGAGCCTCAAACCTCAATCTCTTTGGCGGCGGAATTTCGAACAAGACTTCCCGACTCTATAAGAAGCTGGTGGAGGGCGAGCTGGCAGCCTCCGTCGTGGGGGGATTAGCGGCCACCATTCATCCCTATCTGTATTCGATAATGGCGACCGTGAGACCGGACAGCTCTCCCGAGAAGGTGTTGGCTGCCTGCGACGAAGAGATCCAAAGGCTGCTGGACAAGGCGGTGACGAAAGAGGAGGTAGCGAGAGCCATCAAGCAAGCCAAAGCCCTGTTCGCATACGCGAGTGAGAGCATCACCAACCAGGGATTCTGGCTTGGCTACAGCGAGATGTTCGCAACCTATGACTGGTTCGAAACATACCTTGACCGTCTGTCGAAGGTGACCCCAGACCAGGTTCTGGAAGTAGCTAGAAAGCGGCTTATTCCTTCGCGGCGTGTGGTAGGAGTGTACAGTCCCAATGGGACAACTGCCGCGGCTTGACATCAAGACCCTTCCTGGCCCGAAGACCGTCCTGCGGCAGGAGCTGGACAATGGGATCACGTTCCTGGCGAGGGAGAACTTCTCCTCCCCCTCCGTAGTGATCTCCGGATACCTGCGCGTGGGCGCGCTGCTGGAAGATACCCATATGGCCGGACTGGCATCCATGACCGCAGCTTCCCTGATGCGCGGCACCCGGCAGCGCAAGTTTGGCCAGATCTATGAAACCATCGAATCGATCGGCGCGCGCCTCAATTTCGCCGCCGGCAAGCACAGCATTTCATTCTCGGCAAAGGGGCTGGCGGAGGATCTCGGCGTGCTGCTCGATCTCCTTCATGAGGTCTTGCTGACTCCAACCTTTCCCAAGGCGCAGGTCGACCGCCTGCGCGCCGAGAAGCTCACCGCGCTGGCCATCCGCGATCAGGAGACGAGTGCGCGCGCGGATCTGGCTTTCAATCAGCTGATTTACGGCGACCATCCCTATGCGATACCCACGGAAGGAAACAAAGATACCGTTGCGCAGCTGACGGCCGCAAACGCGCGATCCTTCCACCGAAGGTATTTCGGCCCCGACGGCATGGTCATCTGTGTGGTGGGTGGGATCAAAGCTCGGCAGGCGGCAAAAGCGGTCTCTCAACGCTTCACAAGCTGGAAGGGGAATGGACGAGTTCCGGATCTGAGTGTTCCATCCGTCAGCCCACCGAAGGGCCTCCAGCAGACGCACGTGGATCTGGAGGGAAAGAGCCAGGCCGATCTGGTCATGGGGATCCCGGGCCCGCCGCGGTCCGATCCGGATTTTGTAGCCGCTGCACTTGCCAACAACATTCTTGGGCGCTTCGGTATGTTTGGTAGGATCGGAGAAGTCGTTCGTGAGCAGGCCGGTCTGGCATACTACGCCTACAGCACGCTTGTGGGCGGGATGGGTCCTGGCCCATGGCAGGTAGTCGCGGGAGTGAATCCCATCAATCTCGAGAAGGCAATAGAGTTAATCCGAGGTGAGTTAGGCAAGATCATCCAGCGGCCCCCGGATAAGGACGAACTGGATGACAACAAGGCAAACTTTATTGGGCGTCTACCACTTCAGCTAGAATCCAACGAAGGAGTGGCAGGAGCAATTGTGAACGCGGAAAGGCATTCGCTGGGCAACGACTATTACCAGAAATATCCGGATCTTATAGCCAGCGTGACGCGTGACGATATCCTGCGCGTTGCTCAGCGTTTCATCGATCCCGACAACCTGGCAATCGCCAGCGCGGGGCCGCCCGCCGCGGCTGGAAAGCGAATGAGAAGCAAGCGTGGTAGAAAGAAAGGCGCTGGGGCAGCTCGAAAAGCCCGCGTGTCCCAATCATGAGCGCGTTGCGTTCAGGCGTCGATATCGTTGAGGTCAACCGCATTGACACCGCAATATTGCGGCACGGGCAGCGCTTTTTTGATCGTTTCTATACCAGCCAGGAACTGATTGATTCCGAGGGTCAAACTCCTTCGCTGGCGGCGCGCTTTGCCGCCAAGGAAGCCGTAGCCAAAGCCCTGGGCACTGGAATCGGACAGGTGGCGTGGAAAGACATTGAGGTAGTAGCCGGACCGCGTAGGGAGCCAATGCTCCGGCTGCACGGACAAGCACAGGAACTGGCGGAATCCTTGGGGTTGACCGATTGGGCCATCAGTTTGAGCCATACAGAAGAACACGCGGTCGCAGTGGCCGTCGCCTTTAACACTTTCATCGACTAAGTAGTGGATGTGATATACTGCCAACCGCTCCCGCCCGAGTCCGTTCGCGGCCCGGCGGGAGAATTTGCGCACCGAGGTGGTGTGCTTATGTTCAGGGAATTTTCAGCTGAGGAGGCTCAATGGCCGTCGTGAACATGAAGGAATTGCTTGAAACTGGGGTCCATTTCGGGCATCGGACTCGAAAGTGGAACCCCAGAATGAGGCCCTTTATCTTCACGGAACGAAATAACATTCACATCATCGATCTCCAGCAGACGCTCGATTCGCTGGAAGATGCCTATGCGTTGATCCGTGACACCGTCGCCGAAGGAGGGAACATTCTCTTCGTAGGCACAAAGCGACAGGCCCAAGAGACGATCGAGCTGGAAGCCAGGCGATGTGGCATGCCTTATGTCAATGCGCGGTGGTTGGGTGGGACCCTGACGAATTGGCGGACCATCCGAAGTCGCATCGACGAACTTAATGAGCTCGAACGCCGGCGGGATGAGGGCGAATTGGAGCTTCTGTCAAAGAAGGAAGCGCTGACAATCACCCGTAGAATCGACAAGCTCGAGGAGCGTCTGGGAGGCATTCGCGATATGAAATCTGCCCCGGATCTCCTATATGCGGTCGATGTGCGCAAGGAAGAGACCGCGGTACACGAGGCCAATCTACTCAACATCCCGGTGATTGCGCTGGTCGACACCAACTGCGATCCAAGTGGGGTAGATTATGTAATCCCATCGAATGACGATGCCATCCGCGCCATCAAGCTGCTCACTTCCACAATCGCAGACGCGGTACTTGAGGGAATGGGACTGCGCAAGGATCTCGAAACGGACGAAGAGCAGGTCGCGGCGGCTGGCGAGGAGATTGCATCACCGGAAATGAGCGACGAGGAGTTGCTGGGCGAGGCGACCCTGGCCAAGCTGCAGAGTGGCGACTTCGATGAGAAGCAGCTCACCGTAGAGGATGAGGTCAAGACGGACGTAGAAAGTTCGGTGCCCGCCGAGGAAGAGCAGCCTGAAGCGGAAGCCGAAGCCGTGGAGGAAGGCGCTGCGGCCGAGGAAGAGCAGCCTGAAGCGGAAGCCGAAGCCGTGGAGGAAGGCGCTGCGG
>JBGMQN010000096.1:0-4012 GCA_048054495.1 Anaerolineales bacterium | reverse complement strand
GAGCAGCCTGAAGCGGAAGCCGAAGCCGTGGAGGAAGGCGCTGCGGCCGAGAAAGAACAGCCTGAAGCGGAAGCCGAAGCTGTGGATGAAGGGGAGCAAGTGGCAGATGCTGGGCTGGCAGGTGAAGGAGAAGATCAAGAAGAAGCCGAAGCGCCAGAAGACGAATGAAGATTCCTGCTGAGCAAGTGAAGGAGCTCCGCCAGCAAACCGGGGCCGGGGTGCTCGATTGCCGAAAGGCACTGGAAGAGGCTCAATGCGATATGGAGGCCGCGGTGAGTATCCTGCGCCAAAATGGCCTCGCCAAAGCGGCCAGCCGTGCCGGTCGCGAGGCCAGCGACGGCATTATTGACCTGTACAGCCATGGCGAAGGACGGCTGGGTGTCATGGTGGAGGTCAACACAGAAACCGATTTCGTAGCTCGCACGCCGGAATTCCGCGAGTTTGCGCATGAGATGGCCCTACAGGTAGCGGCAACCGCGCCCCGCTGGGTAAGTCCCGATGACGTTCCGGAAGAGATCCTGGAGCAGGAGCGGACGGCGGCTCGTGAGGCTGCGCAGGCCGAGGGAAAGCCGGAAAACGTGGTGGATCGCATTATCGAGGGAAAGCTGGAGAAGTTCCTGAACGATGCATGTCTGTTGAATCAACCCTATGTCAGGGACGAGGAGCGGAAGGTTTCGGAGGTTGTTCAGGATCTGATTCTCGCCACTGGGGAGAATGTTTCGATACGACGATTTGAGCGTTGGGAGATTGGCGAGGCGCTCGAGTGAGGGGGTGTTTCCTCCAAACCTGCTTGAACTCCCCAAGACGTGCCAACCTTCGGTTGGCCGTTTTTATGTCTCATGGAAAGGAGTAACGTGGGGGCTTACAAGAGAGTGCTTTTAAAGCTCGGCGGAGAATCATTGGCTCCCGCGGAGGGATTTGGAGTGGATCCCGATCGTGCCGACGATGTGGCCCAGAAGGTTCAGCAGGTGAAGGATCTGGGGGTCGAGGTGGCCATTGTCATGGGTGCAGGCAACATATGGCGTGGCCGAGAAGGCATCGAGCGGGGCATGGAACGCGCCACGGCGGACTATATGGGCATGCTCGGAACTGTGATTAACTCGCTGGCGCTCATGGATGCGCTTGAGCGGAGAGGGGTCGTGACGCGTGTGATGTCTGCCATCGAGATGCGCGCGGTAGCAGAGCCCTACATTCAGCGGCGTGCGATTCGCCACCTGGAAAAAGGGCGCGTGGTGGTGCTCGGCGCCGGAACTGGAAATCCATACTTCACGACCGATACCGCCGCCGCGCTGCGGGCAATGGAGATTGGCGCTGAAATCCTGATCAAAGCCACCAAAGTAGACGGGGTCTATGAATCAGACCCGATGGTGAACGCCGATGCCAAGCGCTTTGAGCACCTTACATACATTGACTCTCTGAACATGCGGCTTGCGGTGATGGACGCAACCGCCATCTCGCTGTGTATGGATAACGAACTCCCCATTCTGGTCCTCGATATGTGGCAGCAAGATAACCTCGTCAATGCTGTGCAGGGAGAGCCTGTCGGAACTCTGGTGAGCGACTAGAGCTCCCAACTTTAGACTGTTCGCAATTCATTCATTTTGCGCTATCCTTAACCTACTCCGACCCGCAGGGCCGGGTCTCCAGGGTGGGGCCGTAGTCCGAATGTGAGCCCAAAACAAACCGTAGGCAGGAGATGCTAGATGATTAAGGACGCCTTAGGCGAGGCGAGTTCTCGAATGACGGGCGCCGTTCGGGCGCTGGAGGACGATCTGGGAGCGATCCGAACCGGACGCGCTTCACCCGCGATCGCAGAGAAGGTCATGGTGGATTATTACGGAACTCCCACCCCCCTGATTCAGCTGGCCACTATTTCCGCTCCAGAGCCGCGACTGCTGACCATTCGACCCTTCGACCCGGCCAGCATCAAGGATATTGAGCGTGCGATCCAGTCGTCTGATCTGGGGCTCACGCCGAGCAACGATGGCAAACTCATTCGCCTCAGCATCCCTCCACTCACCGAGGAGCGCCGGCACACACTGGTAAAGCTTGTGAAGTCGCGAACGGAAGAAGCGCGCGTCTCGGTGCGCAACGTGCGACGCGACGTCCATAACGATATGCGTGAGTTTGAGAATGAGAAGCTGATCTCCGAGGATGAACTCCATCGCGGCGAGGAGGACCTTCAGAAGGTTACCGATGACTTCACCGACCAGATCAATGCCATCGGAGAACGCAAGGAGAAGGAAGTCTTAGAGGTCTAGGATCTACTCAAGATGGACCGCTCAGAGCAGAAACTGCCGGAGACCATCCCAACGCATGTTGCCATCATTATGGATGGCAACGGCCGCTGGGCTCGCGATCGGCACTTGCCCAGATTGGCGGGCCACCGCGCGGGCGTTGAAAACCTACGACGTATGCTGCGCGCAGCCGAGGAATTTGGGATCCGTTACTTGACGATTTACGCGTTCTCAACTGAGAACTGGGAGCGCCCCTCGCGCGAAGTGCGTGGCCTGATGAATATCCTCGAAGACGTGATCGATCGCGAACTCGCCGAGATGCACAAAAACGGAGTACAGCTCCGACATATCGGACGTCTGGAAGGATTGCGGCCAGAGCTGCAGGAAAAGGTGCGACACGCAATCGAGCTCACGAAGAACAACAGCCGGCTAGTGCTGAACGTGGCCTGGAATTATGGTGGACGAGACGAAATCATTCACGCCGTACAGGGCATGATCCGAGACGGCGTCGATCCTGCAGATATCGACGAAGAGATGGTGCATCGATATCTGTTTACGGCTGAAAGCCCCGACCCAGATCTTGTGATCCGCACCTCCGGCGAGCTGCGAGTGAGCAATTTCCTTATCTGGCAGAGCGCCTATTCAGAGTGGGTGTTCCCTGACACCTATTGGCCAGACTTCGGACCCGAGGAATTACGCGAAGCGCTCTGGGACTATGCGCAGCGAGAACGGCGTTTCGGCGCAGTGACGGCGCCAGTCGCTTGATGCTGCGCCAGCGCGTCATCGTTACCATCCTCTTCCTTCCTCTGCTGATAGGGTTGATCGCCCTGGGTGGTTGGCTGTACGTGGCCGGCGTCGCCTTGGCCCTGGGGCTCGCGGCGGCCGAATTCGGGCAGCTATTTCGCCACGCGGATCTGAGACCCTCGATCCCGCTGCTGGTGGTGGGAGTAGTCGGATTGGTCCTCGCCCGCTTTCAGCTGGATACCGAGCAGACGGCGTTGTTGCTCGCCGCAATTGCCTTGCTGAGCATGATCTGGCACCTGGTAGATTACGAGCGAGGGGCGATGCGTTCCGGCACCGATTTCACCGTGACGCTCGCCGGGATCTTCTACCTCGGCTGGATCGGCGCCTACCTGGTATCGCTAAGGTCGCTGCCCGAAGGCCAGTGGTGGGTTCTGATTGCACTACCGGTTATATGGATTGCAGACTCGGCGGCTTACTTCGTAGGCAAACGCTACGGCAGGCGGCCGCTATCGCCCCGCTTGAGCCCTAACAAAACGTGGGAGGGCTATTTGTCGGGAGTGCTCACAGGGACCTTGGCCGGCGCCGCTCTGGCAGCCCTCTTTACCAGTCTGGGAGGGAAAGTGGATCCCCTGGGTGGTGCCATCGTCGGATTCCTGGTGGCAACCATCGCTCCCCTGGGAGATCTGGGTATCAGCATGATCAAGCGTGAGATGAACGCCAAGGATACCGGCACGCTGCTCTCCGCACACGGTGGAGCGCTGGATAGGATCGACTCTTGGCTGTGGGCGGGTGTGTTGGGCTTCTACGCCGTAGTTTGGGCAGTGTAAAGGTGATAGAGGCACCTTCAAGGAACCTGACGCTTGAACTGACCCGCGTGACGGAGGCGGCGGCATTGGCCGCCATATGGGTCGGGGGGACAAAGAATCAGGGGGCCAGGCTGCGGTGGATGCAATGCGCGTGGTCCTCATCTCCGTCGATATCGACGGCATGATCGTGATCGGGGAAGGTGACTCGTAGGCCGAAGGTCTGCT